>JASHQG010000244.1 GCA_030037665.1 Acetobacteraceae bacterium | reverse complement strand
CAGGCCACCTTCTCGCCCTCCTGCGCGGTGTCGAGGATGTAGGCGCCAAGCCGCGTCCAGCTCGTCGGATCGGTCGCCTCGCGGTGCTCCTGCTGCACGTTGAGCACGTAGCCGGACAGGCGTTGAAACCCGGAACCACCCTTGGGCGAGAGGATGCGCTTCGCGATCACACGCGGCCAACGATCTCGGCCAGGGTGCCTTGCAGGTCACCGAGCCGATCGAGCAGCCGGCGCACCTCGATCTCGGGCGCACCGTGCCCCCGGCCGGTCCTCCAGTCAGAGCTTTAACAGGCCGACAGGCCGGCCCTGGTCGCCGTTGAGCCGCGCCAGGTGCAGAACAGCATCGTAGTCAAGAACAGACCTGATCGGATGACCAAGGCCAGAAGGGCGCAGATAGGCTGAAACCGACAACCCGGCCAGCATGGCACGCTCTTTAATGGGCGCGCGATCGGCAGCCGACACAGCGACGTGGAGCCCACCATTGCGCTCGCGCGTTTCTCTTTGCATGGCGTTCTGATCATCCTCTTTCGCCGAGCCGCTGGCGAGCCGGCATCGGTATCCAACAACATCACGTTGCGATCGAACACCAGCGATACGTATGCAGCGATTGGCTCATCATCGCCGTCAACGCAGACATTCTCTTTTGTTTGCACACCTGGCAACAACGTTCTCACTCATTCACGGATGTGTTATACTATGAAACAGATAACCGTGCTAACGGAGCGGTCGCAATCCTCGGAGAGACGCATGAACACATCACCCGATCGGCGACGTATGAAGGGCATGGGCCGCGTGATATTCGTCGCCCACCTCGCGGAGATCACCGCCGAACTCGCCGCCGGCCGGTCGCTCAAGGCCGTCTATGAACACCGCCGGGGCCGTCTCGGCATCTCATACGCCCAATTCGCCCGCTACGTCGATCGGTTCATCCGTTCCCGCGCACGCGATCAGACACCCGCGTCGCCTTCCACAACCACGCCGCCGCCAGAACTGGCGCGTCCGGAGCAGGACGTCCGGGTTGGGATAACCCCATCAGATCAGGCCCGCCATGCCGCACCCCGCGTGCCGCGAACCTTCAACTATGACCCGGTCGAACGGCCGGACGATCGCCGGCGGCTCCTCGGGGAAGACTGAGGCGGCGCGCAAGCGGCATGTCGTGCTGCAAGGCAGGGACGGCATCGGCAATCAGTGAGCGACATGTCCTATGATGACGCACTGAGGGCCCATCAGTTGATCTGAACCGACACGCCGGAGACCACATTGCCCGTGCGCAGACGGATCGGATCTAGACTCGCGTCCTCAGCGCGCGACTGGCGCGATCGGACCGCAGAGCTCCGCCGCATGCCGCGGACCTCTGCGGTCCGATTTGGTCTAAAAACATAAGATGGGCTGTTCAACATCATTGGCAACCACCGGACGGAACCCTCAAGGCGTCACAAGATCTGCCCGACGCAAACCCTATCGCCTCCGCTCCCGGACACAATAACATGCTTGCTCATATGCCTGAATCCATGTCATCCGGTTCCCTAGGCGCGCGGCTTACGCAACCCAATCGCATGCTCGTTGAGCGCGTTGCTGCAAAGGATGCTGACTTATTTGCTCGAATTTCTCGCCCCGATATCAGGGGATGGCCACCGGATAGGTAGCAGGAGGTCGAGAAATGAATAGACTTTTGGCTGGGACTGTGCGGTTCCTGAACGGACTACTTGGAATAATCCTTGTCATAGCTGGGGCTGTGGTTGGCACCGCGTTTAGTCACGCTTTTGGGTTTGTTCTGGGAGGACTATTAGGCTTGATACTGGCAGCGATCGTATGCGGCTTTCTCGCACTCGTCATCGAAATACGAAGCGAGCTGGTACGGATTCGCGAGGCGCTCGAACGAACTGATCCACACCCTGGTCAGACGCCGACGGAATAACACAGTCACGCCGATCCCTGGATCGAACGACATCACGCCGTGTCAGGGCGTGGCCTCGCTCACCCGAGTTGGATGGGCGGCCACTGGCGCCGCCAACGGCCGTCTGGCCCGCCTCATGTCTGGTGCGATGCATACTCAGGATCGGCCAACGCGTCGGCGCCGAAGGCACGGACCGCAATCGCGACGGCATTGTTTGGTCCTGACGTTTCACACAGCGCACCGAGCACCGGAGCGAATGTCACTGGGCCCCACGGGATGCTGCGTATCGACGCATCCGTCGTCGGGTGGGAAATAAACAGATACCGGGAGACCTGGAGCGATCGTTCCCTGTTGGCTGAGATTACCGAGAACGGCGCCCAATCGACGATTTGGGACTATGTCCATCATGGCATGTCGGACCACAACGCCGGCATCCAAGCCACATCGACAGGTTTGGCATCGGCCGGCAGTGATGCCGTGGCCACAGTGGTCGGCCGTGGCCACATCTCGCCGCAGACCGTGTCGGCGCACGCCTTCGACCGAGAGCGACGTTGCGCCAGCGCGCGGGGGATTTGAGTGGACGCAGTGCAGCCGTCACGGGTTGGACCCTTGGCCAGCAAAAAGACCCGCCCCACAACGGAGGGTGCGGGTCCGCATAGGGAACCGAGGGAGCACTTCACCCTGCGCCGACCGAAACGTGCCGGCAGCTTGGTTCAAGACCGGATGGGACGCTCGGCGCTAATAGAACACGCCGTACACCACGTCCTCGACTTGACCCGTGCTGAGGTTGACCTCCAGGAGGTCGGGACCGTAGCGCACCCAGGCGTAGCCGGCCGGTGGCGCCTGCAGGCCGATTGCCGCCCAGCCGCTGTAGATGAAGGCCGGTGCCAGGAACAGTGCGGGCAGTCGTGCGCCGATGGTCCAGCGGCGGTAGCCCCAGCCGGGCGGATAACGGAAAGCCGGACCACGGATCCGGGGGAGATACCGGCCGCGATGCCAGAACTGGTTGCCCCGTGGTGGCAGCGGCTGGGCCACCCGGCGTGGTGGACGGCCCGCCTGCGGCGGCCGCGCCGCCGGAGGCCGCGCGACAGGCCTTTGCTGCGCTGTTTGCGGGCGACCCGGGCCTTGTGGCCTGCCAGGGCCGGGCCGGTTCGCTGACGGTGCAGGTCGGGCGCCTTGGTGTCCTTGCCCGCCGGGCTGGTTGGGTTGCGCAAACGACAAGCCCGGTAACAGCAGGCCCAAGAAGGCGGCAACAAGGATCCGTTTCATCAGCACCGATTCTCCGGGTTCCCTTGCAAGATCACACGAGTGCCCCGAGTCTGGCGAACCGGCTGCGCGGCGCAAGATCATCATCAGTCTCGTCACACGGCCAGGCAGCCAGGTTTGGCCGGGCGCCGCAAGCCCGGCTGTTTGAGTCCTGATCCGGGTTTGCCGATTTCACGGTCGGGCGACCCGCCGGGCTATTTCCGCGCCCGCTCGATTGCCTGCTGGATCACGCGCCGCGCTTCATCGCGATCGCCCCAGCCGGCCACCTTCACCCACTTGCCGGCCTCGAGATCCTTGTAGTGCTCAAAGAAGTGCTGGATCTGCTCGAGCGTGATCTTCGGCAGGTCGGCATAATGCTCGACATGGATGTAGCGCTTTGTGAGTCGCGTGACGGGCACCGCGATGATCTTCTCGTCGATGCCGTGTTCGTCCTCCATCTTTAGTACCCCGACTGGACGCGTGTTGAGGTAGGCGCCAGGGATGAGCGGACGCGTGTTGGCGATCAGCACGTCGATCGGATCACCATCGGCCGAGAGCGTGTGCGGCACAAAACCGTAGTTTCCGGGATAGCGCATCGGCGTGTGGAGGAAGCGATCGACGAACAGGGTGCCTGCCGCCTTGTCCATCTCGTACTTGATGGGCTCGCCGCCGATGGGCACCTCAATGATGACGTTGATGTCCTCTGGCGGGTTCTGCCCGATCGGTATGGCATCCAAATTCATGATTGCTCCCTTGGCTCGGCCGGCGGCGGATGCTCCGCAGCGTGACTCCTGGATGCCAGCACCGCCGTGGCTGGTTCCGCTGAACCCTCACGTGGCCGCATGGCGCGCGTAAAGTCTGTCGATGCCCGATACCTGAAACGTGAACAATTGACGCATGAACCAGCAGCCGTTGGCCACCGCCGGTTCAAAGCGCCGCCCTGTGGAGTCTGGGGACGCAGCCTGTCCGGCCGGCTGAAACCACCGGGCGTCATCCGGAACAGGGTCTCCCCGTGTCGGCACGCACCTGCCCAAAAACGCAGTCATAACGGTCCAGCCAATGTGTGGATAACGCAATTAGCGTCCGTGCCACGCACCCTTCGCCCGGACCGTCAGCTTGACACCGTAAGGACCAGACGTCACCATTTGACGTGACCGAACCAATCGCAGCTTGCCTGTCGACGTAGCATCGCCGCGAGGTTTGCCACTGTGCCGTACGTCCGGCTCAGCACTGTCAAGGTGGGGTCGGCGCCGCTCCGTGTCGGTTCCAGCTTGGCCATCGGAAGTAGGCAGCAGCAGTTGCGCGCGACTGCCGCGGTCCCATGCGCGCGGCAGACAACACGCTTAGCTCGTCCCACATTCCCGAGGCGCGGCCGCGACCGATCCGTCAAGCCATCACGGATCGCCGCGCGTCGGCACGGCGCGCGGCGTCGTGCGGGTGCCGAGGATCCGTTGAATGCTGCAGGTGGCTGCGATCGGGTTTCGACCGATGGCGCATGACGACCTGGCGTATCAAAGCAGCGTCAAGGCACGTCCGTGGCAAGACTCCCCGCCGGAAACGGCGTCCCCGGCCGATGCACCGCCACCGTGGCTTGCCGCATCCTCCTCCGAGTACCGTCTGACGCTCCGTGGTCTCACGGTGGTCGGGCCGATCAGGGCCATCTCTTTTGGCGGCGCCCTCGTATTCATCGCGTTGCTCGCGTTCCTCCGCGGACATTCACCTGATGGTCAGTCTGCGCTCGTTATCGTATCTCTATGTGGTCTGCCGATATGCATCGTGGTGTGGTTTGTCGCCTCGTCTGCATGCAGGGGGCTCCGCCGGAGGAGAAATCATATCCAGCAGCGGGTGCATGCTGCGGGCATGCACCTCGACGATCAGGGTCGTGTTCTGACCGATAGCCCACATCCGATTTTGATTTTCGATCCGGCGACCACCGCGACGCCACGCATGTTGCCACCCTCGGTAACGGAAGGCCGTTGATCCGATGCGCACTGCCAGCATCCGAGCGTTTGCCGTTTCGAGCGCACCGGCGGTTCTTCTTGGTTTGTCGCTGCTCGGCATGATGCTGCTAGCTGTAGTCCCGATGGATTCGGCGGCGCAGCTGGTGGTGGCGGCATTCTTCCTTATGGTGATGTGGTACTGCCGCTCGTTCAACACCGCCGAGGTGCCTGGTCACTTCCCGCGACTGATGATCATTATCATCAGCCTGCTTATCACCCTGCGCTACCTGGCCTGGCGAGCCATATACACGCTCGGTTCAGATGACTGGATCAGCAGGGTTGCGGCTGTCACGCTGTTCGCCGCCGAAATCTATTCGGTCGTACTCGGACTGCTGGGAGCAGCCGTCAACGTGTCGTCGCTTGAGCGCCGGCGCATCACGACGGCTGACCTGCCTGCCGGCACGGCACTTCCGAGCGTTGATGTCATGATCCCGTCCTACAATGAAGAGGCGAGCTTGCTCGAAGTCACGCTGCGAGCGGCGGTCATCATGCGCTATCCTGCGGAGCTATTGCGCGTGCACCTGCTCGACGACGGCGGGACAGACCAGAAAATTGACGATCACGACCCGGTAAAGGCGGCAGCCGCCTTGCAACGCCGACACGAACTGCAATCGCTTTGCGCGGCTATCGGCGTCCAGTATCACACCCGCCCGCGGAACGAGCATGCCAAGGCCGGTAACATCAACCACGCATTGCAGGAAACTGATGGCGATCTGATCGCCATCTTCGACGCCGATCACGTTCCCACAATCGACTTTCTCGACCGGACCGTGCCCTGGATGGCACTCGATCAGAGGGTCTTTCTGGTGCAGACACCGCATTTCATCATAGACCCCGACCCGGTCGATCGGAACCTACTGCATTCTTTCCGTCGCATGCCTGCCGAAAACGATATGTTTTACCACACGATGCAGAAGGGGCTCGACTTCTGGGACTGCGCCTATTTCTGTGGTTCGGCTGCCCTGCTGAGACGACGCCACCTCGATGAAGTGGGCGGTATTGAAGGTGACACGATCACCGAAGATTGCGAGACGACCCTCGCGCTTCATCGCAAAGGCTACAAGTCGGTCTACGTTGATCAGCCGATGGTCTCCGGCCTCGCGCCGGAAACCATGTCCGATTTCATGGTGCAGCGCATGCGCTGGGCTCAGGGGATGGTCCAGATCCTCCTGCTCAAGCGCCCCTTCCTGGCGCGCGGCCTGAGCTGGCATCAGCGGCTCGGCTACATGGCGTGCATGCTGTTCTGGCTCTTTCCATTCGCCCGCCTGACGTTCATCGCAGCGCCGGTCGCCTATCTCATCTTCGGTCTTGATGTCTACAACGCGTTGCTCGTGCAGATCGTTGCCTTCACGATGCCATACCTCATCGCGAACTATATGGTGTCGGACATCCTGTACGGACGAACCCGCTGGCCGCTCATCTCGGAAATCTACGAGGTCGTCCAGAGCGTCTTCCTACTGCAGGCCATCGTGAAGGTTTTCTTCAATCCCCACAAACCCTCGTTTGTGGTTACTCCAAAAGGAAGCACGCTCGAGAAAGAGTTCATCTCTCCTCTCGCCCGGCCGTTTTACATTGGCTGCTTCATTCTGTTCCTGGCATTCCTTGGCGGTCTCTACCGGCTCGAGACGTCGCCGGCTACCCGCGGCCTCACGCTGCTCGTCATGGCCTGGAATCTATTGAACTTCCTCACGATCTTCGGATCCCTAGGGGCCTTCCTCGAGGGTCAACAGCGACGATCGGCGCCGCGCATGCCGGCTTACCAGGAGGGCTGGCTGACGAACGCAAAGGGCGAGACAATCGGCCGTTGCGCGATCGGCGACCTGGCGGCTGGCGGCGCGGAGCTGGAGTTCGACGATCCCGCCACAGTGCCGGGAACACCTGGGGAGCGTGTCGTGCTCGCAGCCTATTCGTCCCCACTGGGGAGGATGGTGCGGCTCCCGTGTGATCTGCGGTCGGTTCATCATGCCGGAAACAAGACCAAGGTTGGCGTTCATTTCGACCCGCCAGACGAGCAGACGGCTCGCGACACGGTGGCGTTGGTCTTCGGCGACAGTGACAGGTGGGCGTATTTCCTCAACCGGCGCCTGCGTCCAATCTCATTCGAAACAGGACTTGGCATCGTCGCTCGCATCGTCTGGCACCCGACGTTCCACCATCTCGCCACGCTCGTCAGACTCGCCGTCGGTCGCGTCGAATCCGGTCGCCTCCATGGCAAAACCTGAAACCCCTATAGTTAACCTTTTGCGCATTGCCACGTACGTGTCGCTGGCGTTCTTGTGCCTGGTCTGGTGCTGGCCTTCGACGGCTTTGGCCCAGCCTGTTTCTCAACGTCGCACGCCGGCCGAGACACCGTCCCCGGCCACGGTTACGAGCGACGATCTGCCGTTCGCTGATCCGATCGTCCGCCCGCAGGGTTCGATCGCGCTTTCCCGCCTCTACCCACAGCCCGGCCCCGTGCGGCTGACCGGCGATACGGCGTCATTCAATCTTTCCGTTCTGCTTGCAGGAACCGTCGTCCTCCAGCAGGCATCCGTGGAACTGCACTATACCAATTCCATCGCATTGCTGCCCGGACGCTCGGTGATGTCCATACGCCTGAATGACGCGACACTTGCGCAGATCCACCTCGATCCGGCCCAGCCGGTTGGTGTCGTCACTGTCAATCTTCCGGCCGAGCTATGGCGTGCCGGTTACAATAATCTCACCGTCGAGGTCTCTCAGCACTACACCCAGCAGTGCGAAGATCCGAACGCGCCGGAACTCTGGACCGAGATCGATTTGTTCCATTCCCGGCTGCACTATAAAGTCGCACCGCGGCAGACGCCCTATACGCTGTCGGATCTGGGCTCGATCTTTTCACCTGGTCTCGGCGGTCAATCACGCGTTCTTCTGCTGACCGCACCGGACCCCGCGGCCGACCGGCTGCGCAGTGATGCCCTGCCGTACGTTGCCCAGGCACTGGCCTTGCGTCGCCGTTACGCACCGCTGACGATCGAAGGAATGTCCTGGACCGAGGGGGGACAGGGCAGCGTTTCCTACCTGCCGGGTTCGGCGCCAGCGGACGTTCTTCACGTTCTGGTCGGGACGCCCGGCGAACTCGCGCACGTGCTGCCGAACAATGAATTGCCGGCGATCAGCGGTCCGAACGTGTTTCTCGACAGCATCGGCGGCGGGCGGGCCCGCCTTATCATCACAGGCCGTACACCGGACGAAGTCATCACGGCCGCGCATAATCTCGCGGTACTTCAGGATCACCTCACGCCCGACACGCAAGCCCTGTTCCCGCCTGGACAAAATCCGACGCAAGCGATGCCGCTGTCCGGCAGAAGCGTCCTGCGCCCGGACACCACCTACTCCTTCGATGAGCTTGGCACGGGCACGACGACGTTTGCCGGTGCGGGTATCCATCGGGTTTCGGTGTCGCTACCGCTTGCTGCGGATTACTACACGCAAGAGAATGCCAAGGCGGACCTCTCGCTGAATTTTGCCTACAGCGCGGCAATGGGTGCCGGCTCGGCCATGAACGTTCTCGTCAACGGTGAGTTTATCCAAGGCATCTTCTTCGACAGCACCGCCGGTTCGCGATTCAACAACTACCGCCTGCACGTTCCTGTCCAACTTCTCCGACCCGGGATGAACACGCTTGATTTCGAACTCTCCGCCCATCCCTACAGGGTGGGCGCCGCATGCACCAGCCAACAGGCCGATGACATCTTCGCTCAGATCTTCGGAACGTCGACGATCCACCTGCCAGAGGCGGGTCATGCCGCCATGCTGCCGGACCTGGCCCGGTTCGCCGCTGCCGGTTTCCCGTTTGTGTCAATTGAAGGCACTGCAGCCGGAACGATCTATATCGACTCCCCGGCCCTGGAAGGAAGCGCACTCAGCTTGATCGGCAAGGTCGCACAAACCGTTCAAGGTCCCGTCAGCGGCTGGCGGGTTGTTGTCGGCGTCCCGGACAAAATCACAACACAGGCGATCGTCCTGGCGACAGCTGATCGGCTCCCGAGCGACTACTACGGCAACCTGTCGGCAGCCATCGCCACGACCAAACGCTGGCCCTACCGCGCGCTCGAGGATCTGCGCACGGTCAGCAGCCCGTCGCACCTTACCCTTGGCAACCTGTGGTCGGCTTTCTTCGGCCGGACGCCGCGGGCGACGCCCTTTCCGCCACAACAAAGCCTGACCCAGCGCTCCACGCTTGGCGATCTCGGGGTGGGATTGGAACTGCGCAATCCGCACGGCGCAGCAAATGACACGCTGATGATTGTCACCGCCGATACCGATGCGCAAATTGCCGCTCGTGTACAGGCGCTCGTGCAACCCGAAGTGTGGTCGCAACTGAAGGGCGATCTTGTTGCCTGGCGCGAACCGACAACGCCCGTATACACGATGGCGGTTGCCCAGCGATATGAGGTGGGCAGCAAGGATCGATGGCTTCTTCTGAGGCTCGCGGTTTCGAACAACCCGTTGCCCTGGATCGCGGCCGCCGCGATTGCTGCAGCGCTTGCGACGGCGGCTGCTTTTCTCCTGCTCCGACGACGCAAAAGGGATCTGGACAAAGGGCAGGCATGAGTCGCCGGCACCTGATGATTCTGGGCATTCTTCTGGGCGGCACGTCGCCGGCGCTTGCCAGCGACTGGTTCTCCTTCCTCTTCGGCAGGCATAAATCTGCGGAACTCGACCCGCAGCTTTGGGGGCAATACTGCGCCCGTTTCGTCACCGCGGACGGCCGCGTGATCGACAAGGACAGCGACCCCAAGGGGATCACCCACACCGAAGGTCAAGGTTACGGTATGCTGCTCGCCGAGGCCGCCGGAGACCGCGCGCGTTTTGACCAGTTCTGGCGATGGACACACAGCCATCTGCGCCGGCCGGACGGCTTGTTTTCCTGGAAGTTCGGTGCGTGCGGTTCGCATGGTGATTGCGTTCTTGACAAGAACAATGCCTCTGACGGCGACGTTCTGATCGCCTGGGCTTTGTTGCGTGCCGGCAAGAACTGGCAACGGACGGACTATGTGGCTGCGGCGCGCGATATCGCCAAGTCGATCTCGAACAAGCTGATTATTCGCCTCGGACAGGATACGCTGCTGTTGCCGGCCGCCGATGGATTTTCCGATCGGTCCGGTGTGGTGGTCAACCTGTCATACTGGGTGTTCCCTGCGTTCAACGCCTTCACCGCCGCCTCCAAAGATCCGCTCTGGCAGCAACTCTCGACGACCGGCTTGGCGCTGCTGCGGGCGGCCCGTTTCGGTGCGTGGCACCTGCCGCCCGACTGGCTGCACGTCGGGAAGGGCCCGCCGGGGCCCGCCGATAAGTTTCCGCCGCGCTACAGCTTCGATGCCGTGCGCATCCCCCTCTACCTGGTCTGGGGCGGCGTCGGGAACAAAGACCTACTGGAGCCGTTCATTTCATTCTGGTCGGCACCCCATCCGAATGGCGTACCCGCCTGGGTCGATCTCAAGACAAATGCTGTTGCGCCCTATGCCTGGTCGACCGGTGTAGCGTCGATCGGACAGATAGCCGCGCCGGCGAGTGGCACGGCCGGCGGTACACTGGCTGGATTACCCGTGCCGGGCGCGAAAGATGGCTACTATTCATGGAGTCTGTCTCTTCTCGCACGCATCGCCGCCACTGAGACCAGACAATGAGGCGGATCGGACAAGCCGATCACGCTGCAGCGGGTGACCAGGAAGTCTTATTCCGATCTGTGGCGGGCGCTATCGCAAGCCTCGTGCTCGGTCTCCTCACGCAGACGGCGTGGGCCCAGCAGACGCTGCAACAACAGCAGGCTCCCGGCGTG
>JASHQG010000243.1 GCA_030037665.1 Acetobacteraceae bacterium | reverse complement strand
GGATTCTCAATCTGTTGCGAGATCTGCAACGGCGTCTTGGTATGTCCTACCTGTTCATCTCGCACGATCTCACCGCCGTTCGCCGACTGTGTCATCGTACCGCCGTGCTTTATCTCGGCCGGGTAGTCGAAGTCGCCGAAACCGAGGCACTGTTCACCGATCCCCTGCACCCCTATTCGCGTGCGCTGCTGTCGTCGGTTCTGTATCCCGACCCTAACCAGCGTCGCGCGTCTCTCGTCCTTCAAGGGGAGATCCCGAGCCCGATCCACCAGCCGCCCGGCTGCCCGCTGCACACCCGCTGCCCGCTGGCGACTGAACGTTGCCAGCGTGTCGTCCCGAAACTTGAAACCAAACGCCCGGGCCGTCGGCTTGCCTGTCTGAACGTGCCGAGCGAAACGGTTGGGGCTGCTAATCGCGTACCGGAACATGAGCGGAGCGGCGGATGAACGATGACGACCTGGTGTGGCTCGGTGCAGCCGATCTGGGCCGCCAGATTCGGGCCGGCGAGATCACGTCTGTGCGTGCGACCGAAGCGTGTCTGGACAGGATCGCCAGGCTCAACCCGCGCCTTGAGGCGTTCATAACGATCACCGATGAACGAGCGCGGGCCGAGGCCACAGCCGCCGACGCGGAGATCGCTGCCGGAAACTGGCGGGGTCCGCTGCACGGCGTTCCATATTGCCTGAAGGACATCGTGCAGACCGCGGGCGTCCGCACGACCGCCGGATCGTTCATTCTGGCCGACTGGGTGCCGGAGGCGGACGCGACGGTACAGACGAGGCTAGCTGCGGCCGGCGCGGTGCTGCTCGGCAAGGTCAACACACATGAATTCGCCTTCGGCGCCACGACACAGAACGGCCATGGTCGAACGCGCAATCCGCACGACACCGCCCGCATACCGGGAGGGTCGTCCGGGGGCTCGGCCGCTGCCGTTGCTGCCGGGCTTGCAGCCTTTTCGATCGGCAGCGACACCGCAGGATCGATCCGACTTCCGGCCGCCTATTGCGGGATCGCTGGACTGAAACCCACATGGGGGCTGGTCAGCGCAGCGGGTGTCGTTGCGCAATCCTTTAGTGCCGACCATGTCGGTCCAATGGCGCGTTCGGTCGAGGACCTGGCGGCCATTATGGCCGTGATCGGGGGCCCGGACCCGGCCGATCCGACCTGTCTGGAGACGCCACCGCCGGATTTCCTGACCGTCGGCGCTGCCACTTTGAATGGTGTGCGGGTTGGTGTTCCTACCGAACTCCTGGGAATTCCGTTGCAGCCCGCGGCGCGGGACGGATTCGCGCGCGCGTTAGCGGCGCTCACGGATCTGGGCGCCCGTGTATTGGACGTCTCGGTACCCCTGCTCGCACAGGCGACCGAGATCAACAACGCGATCGTCCCGCCGGAGACCATGGCCCAGCATCTGCGTTGGCAGTCCGGTTGGTTCCGGGGCCGAGAAGTCCGTTACGGCGACGATGTCGCGGAGCTGCTGGCAACAGGCGCCGAAGTGCCGGGTACGGCCACCATCCTGGCGCAGCGTAACCGGATCGAACTCGGATACCAGCTCGACCGAATGTTCGCGGAGTCGGCCGACGTCCTCCTGACGCCGGCCCAGCCGTCGGCGGCGATCCGGCTGGATGGGCTTGGAATGGATCTCGATGCCATGATCCACTTCCTCTGTCCGTTCAGCCTGACCGGCGTTCCGGCGCTGGCGCTACCGTCCGGAGCCGATCAAGACGGCCTTCCGGTGAGCGTGCAGCTTATCGGCCCCCGCTTGCACGATCCGCGGGTCCTCGCTGTGGGTCGCGCGCTGGAGATGGCTTTGGGGTTTCGCCGCCGACCGAACCTATGAGCATGTGTGTAAGGCGGCACGCGATTCGGGTGAGGAGGACGAAAGAATGCCCATGGATACGCTCCACTACCTGAGCCTGATGGATGTCTCGACCATGCTGAGGACCGGCGAGGTGACATCGGTCGCCGTCACGGAGACACTGCTCAGCCGCATCGCGACGTATGACGGCGCGCTGAAGTCATACACGACGGTACTCAACGACCGCGCACTGGCGCGGGCGCGCCAGGCGGATACTGAACTTCGATGCGGGTTCTGGCGCGGGCCGCTGCATGGCGTGCCGATCGCGGTGAAGGATCTATGCTACACGAGCTACGCGCCGACGGCCGCCGGTATGTTCATTCACAAAGACCACGTGCCCTCCTACAGCGCCACCGTGGTCGAGCGGCTGGAGCGTGCTGGTGCGATCATGCTGGGCAAGCTCACCATGACCGAGGGCGCCTATGCGCTGCATCACCCGAAAATGCCGACGCCGCTCAATCCGTGGCACGCCGACGCCTGGACGGGCGCGTCTTCTTCCGGCTCTGGCGTCGCGACGGCAGCCGGGCTTTGTTATGGGTCACTCGGCTCGGACACCGGCGGCTCGATCCGTTACCCTTCGTCTGGCTGCGGGCTGACCGGGTTGAAGCCGACCTGGGGCCGCGTTAGTCGTTGGGGCATCTGCCATCTGGCTGAAACGTTGGACCATATCGGCCCGATGACGCGCACGGCTGGGGACTGTGCTGCGGTACTCGCGGCGATTGCCGGCGCCGATCCGCACGATCCAAGTGCGCTGCTCGATCCCGTACCGGATTATCTCGCGCTTCTCGGCGGCGGCATTCGCGGCCTGCGTGTGGGGATCGCCGAAGCCTATGCCTTCGAAGGGCTTGATCCGGAAGTGCTCGCGATGATGATCGCCGCGAAGGAGAAACTGGCGGAGCTTGGCGCGCGGCTGGTGCCGGTGACGTTCCCGCCGGTGGAGGACGCACTGAGGGCGTGGGGTCGTGTCTGCTCCGTAGAAACGGCCGTGGCACACGAGGCGACCTATCCGAGCCGCGCGCCAGAGTACGGGGCCGGCCTCGGCGACTTTCTCGCATCGGCCTCCAGGATCAGTGCGACTGAGCTCGGCAAGGCAGGGATTGAGCGCCGCAGGTTCGCCGGGAAGGTCGCCGAGGTTTTTCAGGATATCGATGTGCTGATCGCCCCCGTGCTGAAAGCACCGACGCCGAGCCTCGCAGAATGGTCGGAAATGGTCGCGGGCGACATCTCGCACATTCTGCGCTTCTCGGCGGAGTTCAATTTCACCGGGCAGCCGGCGATCACGTTGAACGGCGGCTTCGACAAGCGCGGCGCGCCGATGGGCTTCCAACTCGTCGGCAAGCATTTGTCGGAAGACCTGTTGCTGCGTGCCGGCCACGCCTATCAGAGCAGTACTGACTGGCACGCGCGCCATCCGGTGCTCGGTTGATCGCCAACGGCCCCGGCGTCGGTGCACGCCGCGCCGGCGCGCGTTAGGTGGCGAGTGCGGGCGTTGCGACCAGCCGGCCAGCAGCGGCTTCGTAGGCTGCACCGATGCGCAGCGCTCTCGGCTCGTCGAAAAGGCGCCCGACGATCGGCATGCCGCGCGGCATGCTCTCGCCGGACAAGCCGATCGGCACCGCCAGCGCCGGATTGCCGGTGACGTTGAACAGAGAGGCTATCGTCGTCGACCAGCGGCCAACATCAAGGCCGTACGAGTCGAAGCGGGATGCGGTGCCGAGCGCGGTCGCGATGACGATGGCATCGTATTCGGGCAGCACCTGCTGGTTCAGCACCGCGGCAAGTAAATTGCTTGGGCGGTACGCCTGCACCAAATCCGCGGCTGATCGAACGGCGCTGGGAGCGATGTGCTGGTAGGTATTGCGGCCATGTGCGGTCGGCCGCGTTTTCAGGTGCCACTCGTGGATCGCGTAGGCGTCGCCGACCAGGATCACGCGGCCGCAAGCTTCGAACCGGGCGTGGGTGGGCAGGTCGATTTGCTCCACCTGCGCACCGAGGCTTGCGAGCGTTTCGGCTGCGCCGTCGCGGTGACGGCGTCACTGCGCAGTGTCTGACCGAGAGTTCATGCAGCGGCTCGTCGAGGCTCATGGCTCGGCAACCACGGGCCGGGTCGCAGTGACCGGCTCGGGGCGCCACTGCGCGGTCCGCGCAGCAGGGCGACTATGCGCGACATGTCGCCCGCCTCACCGAACACACCCGCCAGCAGATCGGGCAGCACCGGCGGTGGCAAGCCGAATCTCGGTGTCTTCCTGCGGGACGACTGGTACGGTCACGGTGTTTTCTCTTTATGGTTGGCCGATGCCTCAGAGTGCCTGCCAATCGCCGAGCGCCTCGAGGCCCGCCGCCGCGCGCAGCGTCAGTCCGTCTTCGAAATGGCGGGCAACCAGCATCAGACCGATCGGCTTCCCGTCGCGCATACCGCAGGGCACGCTGATTGCCGGATGGCCGCTTGCGTTCAGTGCGGCGGTATTGCCGATCATTGGCAGGGCCGCCGCGAGCACCTCAGCAAGCGTCGCCTGAGTCGGCGGCATCGGCAGCGCGCCGAACGGGGTCGTCGGCATCGCGAGCAGATGACAATGTCCGAACGCTTTCGTATAGGCCGCCCGCACCGCACCACGCAGCGCCTGCGCCTTGGCGTAGTAGCGGGCGTGGTAGCGGTGCTGCAGATAGTTGCCGAGCAGAAGCGTCATCAGCGCCGAGCCACTCAGTGCGTCGGGGTCGCTGCGCCAGCCTTCCGCGAAGGAATCGAGCAGCGCCATGTCCACGTGGCCTTCGGCATAGCCGCCGGTGCCCGCGCCGAACATCAGCGCCGCCGTACCTTCCACGCAGATGGCGTTCCAGATGTCGAACATCTCCTGATGCGGCACCGAGACCCGCTCGATCTCCGCACCCGCCCCCTGCATCCGCGCGAGGGCTGAGTGCACGGCCTCGTCGGTCACCGGATCGCTTTCTGGCCGGCCGAAGCCCTCAGCGACGACGCCGATGCGTAAGCCGCGCAGCCCCTCGCTGAGCGAGGCGAGATAATCCACCTCGGGGATGGTTGCCGGCTGGCGCGGATCGAGCGCGTCCGGGCCGGCGATGACGGTCAGCAGCCGGGCCACGTCTTCCACCGTCGCGCCCATAGGGCCGCAATGGTCGATGCTGGCTTCCAGCGCGCAGATTCCGCTGTACGGCACCAGCCCATGCGTCGGCTTCAGCCCGACGATACCGCACCACGCCGCGGGGATTCGGATCGAGCCCCCCTGATCGCAGCCGAGCGCCATAGACACGTCGCCGGCCGCGATCGCGGCCGCACTGCCGCTGGACGAACCGCCCGCCCCGTGCCCCGGCACGCGCGGGTTCTGCACGCGGGCCGGCCAACTGGTGTGGCTGTGGCCGGAAAAGCTGAGATTCTCACACACCGTCTTGCCGGCGATGGCGCCGCCAGCGGCGAGGATGCGCGTGACGACGGTCGCGTCCGCGCCGGCGGTGAATCCGTCAAAGACACGCGAGCCGTTGCGCATTGGCCAGCCGCGAACCAACGTGTTGTCCTTGACCCCCACCGACTTGCCCGCCAACAGCCCCTTGCTGCTACCTTCGATCGGCCCGAGCCACGCCCACGCGCCGTATGCGTTCTCTGCCGCCGCCGGCGCGTGGCCCGGCGGGCGGGGCGAATGGTCGGCGCCCGGTACGGCAGGATCGGGCATCGCATCCAGCCGCTGCAGCGACGCGACGGCGTTGTCGAGCGCGGCGCGGATCGTGCCCGCATCCTCCAAGCTCAGCGCAGACAGGCCGAGGCGCTCCGCCCCGTCCTGCA
>JASHQG010000242.1 GCA_030037665.1 Acetobacteraceae bacterium | reverse complement strand
GGGCAGGGCGCTTGTCGCTCGCGTCGGGTGCGGTGCTCAAGGCGAAGGGACTGGGGGTGGTGCCGTCAGGCGATCGGTTGATCGTGGAGATGCCGGGCGGTGGCGGGATGGGGGACCCGAAAGAGCGCGATCCGGCGGCGGTGCGAAAGGATGTGCGGCTCGGGTATGTGTCGATGGAGGCGGCCGCGCGCGATTATCACCTCGGCCGCGAAGTGGGAGAGGTCGAGGAGCATTAGCGCCGACGGTCAGGCGGTTACGGTTCCGCACGCGGTACCATCGATCTTTCGTGTCCCAACCTCTCCCGTTTTCGAAGCCCAAGTCAAAACCCGACGCGTCGGTCGTCCAACTCCGCCTGTTCCACGACCAGTCCCAAGCCTGGCCCGTCCGGCACGTGGAACATTCCCCCGACCGGCTTCGGTGGGTTCCGGAACACCGCATGCGTGCGCGATGACGGATCATTCCACTCCGCAGGTTTCGTCGCGTGCATTTGGGCGGCCAGCACATGCAGATTCGCGGTATGGCCGATTGTCGGCTGAGTCTGATGGGGCACCAGCTCGACGCCGTGCGCATGTGCCAGAGCGGCGCAACGCAGCAGGCCGGTGATCCCGCCCATCTTCACAATATCCGGCTGCACCATGCGCACGCCGGCGTCGATGAGATCCGCGACCGCCGCCAGCGTATAGCTCTGCTCTCCTGCCGAAACGGTGATGTCCAGCGCGCGCGCCACCGCGCCCATGGCGCGCACGTGGTAGTGCTGAACCGGCTCTTCGAACCACCAATAGCCGAGTTCCTCCAACGCGCGGCCGACGCGAATGGCACCGCCCGTCGTGTATCCATTGTTCGCATCGAAGGCCAACGGATAACCGTCACCGAGCAGCCGCCGCACTGCGCGCGCCTTCGCGATATCGCCGGGGATGTCCGTGTCGAGCTTCGTGCGATCGTTGTCGAATCGGATCTTCACGGCAGCGGGCTTGTCCGCCAGGCGCGCCTCCACGACGCGCAGCACATCGTCCAGGCTGCGTTCCCCGTTGCCGCCAATCGACGCATAAAACGGCAGCGCTGTCCGCCAGGCACCGCCGATCAGTTTATAGACTGGCAGGCCGGTCAGCTTGCCCTTCAAGTCCCAGAGCGCGATATCGATCGCCGCGAGCGCACCGGTCAGCGCGCCCTCCGGTCCCAGCTTTACCAGCGAGTGCAGCAGCTGGTCCTGCAGCACTGCATGATCCAGCGGGTCCGCGCCGATCAACGCCGGCGCGACGTGGTGCTTCACGATCGCCAGCGACGCGATACCGCCCTGCATCGGCGACGCCTCGCCGATGCCGACGAGTCCGTCGTCGGTATGCACGCATACGAAGGCGCTATGCTGCGTGGGTTTATCGTTCGCACTCCAGCGCACCTGGTATGCGTCGATCCGCGTGATCTTCATGCAACCCTCCGCCGGTTTGACGTTCAATCAACAGCGTCAGCGGTGACACAGCAACGGGCGCGCGCTGAACGATGATGGACGCCGCACCCGTCGCGGAGCGCGGTCAGGCGACACCAGCCGCCTGGCGCGACACCAGCCTGCCGGCATGGGGATCCGCCGCGCCGCCGCCGCGCACGAAGGAGGTCCGGCCGTTCACCCAGGTTTCGACGATCCCATCCGCGGGTCTGGTCGGGTCGTCAAAGGTCGCAGCGTCACGCACGGTTGCGGGGTCGAATAGCACCATGTCGGCATATGCGCCCGCTCTGATCACGCCACGGTCGTGCAAGCCGAAGACATCTGCGGTATGGCCGGTCATCTTGTGCACCGCGTCTTCCATACTGAACAAGCCGAGATCACGTGCGTAATGGCCGATGACCCGCGGAAACGTGCCCCAAAGACGCGGATGCGGGAATGTGTCGTGCGGCAGGCCGTCGCTGCCGATCATCGCCAGCTTGTGCGACATGATGCGGCGCACGTCGGTTTCGTGCATCTGGAACATGATGGCGCCGGCGGGCAGCAGGCGTTCAGCCGCTTCGCGTTTCGTCGTGCTCCACGCGCGCGAGACGTCGTCCAGCATGCGGCCGGCCATTTCCGGGTGCGCCACCGACCAGGTGACGCGCACCGGCACGTCGTCACGCAGCCGGTCGGGGATCAGCACGGTCGATCCGGCGACATAGGGATAGACATCGAAATCGACGCGCTGTGTCGCCGCCGCCGCCTCAATCACCGACAGCGTCTCTGCCGAGCGGCCGAAGTTCTCTGGCATGGTGCACTTGTGGTGGCTGATCACCACCGGGACGTTGACGGACCGGCCAATCTGCAACGTCTCCTCGATCGCGGTCACAACGTCGTGCGCTTCGTTCCGCATGTGGGTCACGTAAAGGCCGCCGGCACGGCGCAGCGCCTCGGCGACGGCAATCACCTCGTCGGTCGGTGCCATCATGTTCGGTGGATAGTAAAGACCGGTGGAAAAGCCAGATGCGCCCTGCGCCAGAGCCTCGGAGAGGCGGCGTGCCATGTGCGCGGCTTCCCTGTCGGTCGCGGCGCGCTGGGTGTCGCCGTTCATCGCCTCGATGCGCAGCGACATGTGACCGATCAGCGCGCAGACGTTGATCGGCGGCGGATCACGCGACAGGCGTTCGGCGTATTCCGCGAAGCTGCCGAAGGTCCACCAGGATTCGTCACCCAGCAGGTCCAGGGGTGGCACCGGACGGCTGCGCATGCGGACGGGAGACAGCGAAATCCCGCAGTTGCCGACCACGACTGTGGTGACGCCCTGCGACATCTTGCACATCATGCATTCCGGTCCGCACAGAACAGCACGGTCGTCATGCGTGTGGGCATCGATGAATCCGGGTGCAACGGCAAGGCCGTCAGCCATGATCTCGCGATCCGCCGTGGTCGCGCCGAGGTCGCCGACCGCGGCGATACGGTCGCCGACAATGCCGATGTCCGCGGCAAAACGGGGGGCGCCGGTGCCGTCGAACACGGTGCCATTGCGGATGATCAGATCGACGCGCTGGACCATCGGATGCCTCATCTGAACGGAATGTCGGAAGATTGCGCGATAGCAGCGCGATGGTGAAGCCCATCGCGCACAGCGCTGACGGGGCGTCGGACCAGACCGGCCATGCTGGCGTAGCGCAAGCCGAAGCGCCCAACGACCAGCGATCCTGACGCGGCCCGACTGATCAGCCCGCCACTCCGTGCGGGCATCCGGCCGACCGCGCTATGGGCTGCGAAGCGCCTCTGTCTTGGAGATGTCGACCCCGCCGAGCGGGTCGATCGCAACTTTGTAGACATCCCGCGCGACAGGCTGCGAGACCAGCCCGTCTCGCACGTCGTGCGCGACCCGCACCGGATCGCGCGTTGCCGGCTCGCCCATGCCGGCACCGCCGGGCAGCTCGAGGATGAGGTGATCGCCGTCCGGGATGACCTGCAGGCCCTTGGTGCGCAGATTGCGTCCCGACTTCAGCCGCACCACACCAGGCGCGCCGTCGCGGCCGCCGTCGCGGCCCTTGGGAGCATGCGCAACGCGGTCGAACGAGGCATTCACCGAGAACTCGAGGTCGCCTTTGCCGCCGACCTCGATGATCTGGCCAGTGCCGCCGCGCGTCCGTCCGGCGCCGCCCGAATCCGGCTTCAGCTCCTTCCGCCAGAAGATGATCGGTGCCACGTTCTCCGTCGCTTCCACCGGCATGGTGCGAACGCCGGACGGATAGGCGGTGGCGTTCAGCCCGTCCTGTGTTGGCCGCGCGCCGGTGCCACCGGAATTGAACGTGATGATCTCGAAATCCGGCAGCACCGGGCGGTTGCCGCGCGCCTGGCCGGACACGGAAGAGCCGCCACGCAGCGGCGGATTCCACAACGCCGACGCCCCTTCCGCGGTGACGCGCTCCGGCACCGCCTGGTGCAGGCAGCCCATCATCAAATCGGGCAGCAGGTGGCCGATGACGTGTCGCACCGACACCGCGTAGGGCCGCGGCGCATTCAGGATGCAGCCTTCGGGAATGCGCATGCGGAACGGCGCCAGGCTGGCCCAGTTGTTCGGCACGTCCGGCGCGACGACGCATTTGATGCCAAAACAGGAATATGCGCGGCAATAGGCCGGCGGCACATTGATGCCGCGCGAGGACAGGCCGGATGTGCCGGCATAATCGACCTCGATGCCGTCGGCCAGGATGGTCATCGCGGCAGCGAGGCGGACCGGTTCTTCGTAACCGTCGGACCAGATTTCTGCGCTGTAGGTACCATGCGGGATACGCGCGATCTCAGCCAGCGTGGCTCGGTGCGAGGACTCGAAGATGAATTCTGCCAGCGGATCGAGGCTGGTCATCTCGAATTCGTCCATCATCTCGAGGAGGCGGTGCACGCCGGCGTCATTGCAGGCGCACAGCGAGTAGATATCGCCTTCGAGTTCTATAGGCAGGCGGGACCCGGCGCGGACGAAGTCGAAGAAGGTTTCGTTTGGCTTGCCCTGGTCGAAACATTTGACGATGGGGATGTAGAGGCCTTCCTCGAACACCGAGCGACCTTCCGGCCCCATGCCGAGACCGCCGACGTCGATCACGTGTGCCGTGTTGGCGAACAAGCCCGCGATGCGGCCGCGGTGGAAGGCGGGGGTGACGACGGTCAGGTCGTGCAGATGGCCGGTGCCAAGCCACGGATCGTTGGTGATGTAGTGGTCGCCCTCGCGCATGGTGTCGGTGGGGAACTTGCGCAGGAAATGGCCGACCGACTCGGCCATGGAGTTGACGTGGCCCGGCGTGCCGGTAACCGCCTGCGCCATCATTCGTCCGCGCAGGTCGAAGATGCCGGCGGAGAGATCGCCGGCCTCCCGCACCGTCGTGGAGAATGCCGTGCGGATCATGGTCTGGGCTTGCTCTTCCACGACGGCGATCAGGCGGTTCCACATGATCTGGCGGTGGATCTGCGCGAGGGCGGCGGTTTCATGGGACATCGGGCCGGAACTCCGTGGGGTCGTCTGTTCCGTCGCGGCGAAGCGTGCAGCGGCGAAGCGATCTCGGTGAAAGACCATCCATCAGGCAGATTGCACGGCTGCTGCGGACTTCGTGATGCCAGAACCAGGACGGTCACTTTCGTAGCAAATCGATATAGCCAACGCTGGTCATCGTTGCACGCCATCCCGGGCCGACCAGCGTCGATGTTTCATCCTCGGCGATGATTGCCGGTCCGTCGATGGTTGCACCGGGCACGAGCGCCGTTCTATCGAATACCATCCATGGCGATACGTCGCCCGTCGTCGTTTCACGGACGGGCCGCGTCCCAGTTGCTGAACCATCCGATGCGAACATCCTGGCGGACGGGGGAAGGGGATCGACCTCCTCTGGCAGCGTCGTCACCATGACGGCGTAGCTCATGACCTCCACGTCCGACCCGGGAACCGGGCGATCATAGAACTTCGTGTATTCCTCGTCGTAGCGCGCGCGGATCAGCGCAACGTCGTCGGCATGCAGGGTACGCACCGGCAGCGGCACGGGAATTTCATGCCCCTGGCCGACATAACGCATGTGGGCCGTGCGCGTCTCCGTCGTTGGCGCGCCGAAGCCACCTTCTGCCACCACGGTCTCCGCCTCCCTCTGCATGTCCGCCAGCAGCGCATTCACCGCGTCCACGTCGAACGAGGAGAACCGCTGATAGAGGCTGCGCACAACCTCGTAACCCACTGGCGCACGCAGGAATCCGATCGCGCTGCCGACGCCGGCGCCCAACGGCACCAGCACGCGGGTTATGCCGATCTTTTCAGCGACGCGACACGCATGCACTGGACCGCCGCCGCCGAACGCAATCAGCGTACGGCCGCTGTACGTCTTGCCGGACTCGATTGCGTGCACGCGTGCGGCGTTCGCCATGTTCTCGTCGACCATTTCCACCACACCCAGGGCGGCCATCTCTGCGGCCAGCCCGAGGGGGCCGCCGACCTCGTTTGTCAGTGCATCATGCGCGGCGACCGGATCCAGCTTCATTGAACCGCCTGCGAAACGCGTCGGATCATATCGGCCAAGCATCAGGTTTGCATCGGTCACCGCCGGCTTCGTTCCGCCGCGGCCGTAACAGGCGGGACCGGGATCCGCGCCGGCGCTTTCCGGCCCGACAGCGATCCGGCCCATCGCATCAACACGGGCGAGCGAGCCGCCGCCGGCGCCGATCTCCACCATCTCGATCACCGGAATGCGCAACGGCAGTCCGGAGCCCTTGCGGAACCGCCCGACCCGGGCGATCTCGAACGCCCGGGCGGTCTGCGGCTTGTACTCATCGATCAGGCAGATTTTCGCGGTGGTGCCACCCATGTCGAATGACAACACGCTGTCCAGGCCGCATTGCCGTGCGATATGCGCTGAGAAGATGGCCCCTCCTGCCGGTCCGCTTTCCACCAGGCGCACTGGGAAGCGGCATGCTGTGTCGATCGTCGTCAGCCCGCCGCCGGACAGCATCAAGTATACCGGCGCATCCACGCCCTGTGCGCGCAGCCCGGCCTGCAAGCCGCGCAGATAACGTGCCATCAGCGGCTGTACATAGGCGTTGGCAACCGCGGTGGAGAAACGCTCCCACTCGCGCATCTCTGGCGAGACTTCCGAGGACAGCGACACGGCGATCTCGGGAACCTCCTCGCCGAGGATCTCGCGCACACGGCGCTCGTGATCGTCGTTGACAAAAGAATGCAGGAAGCCAATGGCGACGCTTTGCACGGCCTCGCGCCGCAGCAGCGGCGCCAGTGCGCGTACCGCCGCTTCGTCTAACGGCAGCAACACATGGCCTTCGTTGTCCAGCCGCTCCGGCACGCCCAGGCGTAGATAGCGCGGCACAAGCGGCTCCGGCAGGGTGATGTTCAGGTCGTACTGGTCGTACCGGCTTTCGTTGCCCATCGCGATCACGTCACGAAACCCGTGCGTGGTGATCAGCGCGGTGCGAGCCCCCTTACGTTCGATCACCGCGTTGGTGGCGAGCGTCGTGCCGTGGATGACGATGGAGATTTCAGAGGCGCTCACCCCGGCTGTCGGCAGGATCGTGCCTACGCCGTCAAGCACGCCACGCTCCGGTGCGTCCGGTGTGGTAAGCAATTTGGCGGTGGTGCGGCGGCCGTCGTGCTCCAACGCAAGGTCGGTGAACGTGCCGCCGATATCGACGGCCAGGCGCGCGTTGGGCATCCGGTCCTCGTCCGTGGGGATGGTTCTGCAGTCAACCAAGTAGGGGTCCGCATGGCAAGCAGCCGATTGCAGGAGGGTGGCCCGAGTGACGGCATGAAAACAGCGGACTGCGCCATGGGTGGGCTTGGAGTGCGGAAGCCGATCAGGACGTGAAGGCCAGGCTGCTTCGTCGCGCCGCTCCGCATGGCCAGACCCAGAGGATGAGGCGCTGATCGGTCGTAAAGGTCACCTCTTGGCAACACAGAGTCGTTGCGTGTCACCTGCAACAAATGCATGAAGTAAGGCTGCATCGCCTGCGCGTCAGGTTGCTCCGCCGATCCCATTCCGCCAGATTCCCCGCCGACACGCGGGGAAAATCGAGTATGGAACTTGGCCTCACTGGCAAGGCAGCGCTGATCACCGGTGCAAGCCGCGGAATCGGCGCGGCCATCGCTGCGGAACTGGCGCGCGAAGGCGTGCATGTCTGTCTGGCCGCGCGAGATGCGGCCAAGCTGAACGCGGTGGCTTTGCGCCTGACCAGCGCCACAGTTCGTACCGCCGTGCATGTCGCCGATCTGCGCGAGCCGCAAGCCGCGGCGGCGGCCGTCGCTGCCGCGGTCGCCGCTTTCGGCCGGTTGGACATCCTCGTGAACAATGCCGGCGCGACCAAGCGGGCCGATTTCTTCGCTTTAACCGATGCAGACTTCCACGATGGCTTCGAGTTGAAGTTCCACGGTGCGGTGCGTGCGACACGCGCAGCCTGGCCGCATCTTCGGGCGACCCGTGGCACGGTGATCAATATCGTCGGCGTCGGCGCGCGCAGTGGTGCTGCAGATTTCACCATCGGTGGTGCGGTCAACGCCGCGATGCTGAACTTCACCAAGGCTATGGCGGATATCGGTATTCAGCAGGGTGTGCGGGTGAACGCGATCAACCCTGGGCTGATTGCCACCGACCGTTTCAACGGCAATGTCGAACGGATCATGCTCGAACGTTCGATCACACGGGAGCAGGCGATCGCGGCGCGACTGGCGACGCATGGCACCACCCGCGTCGGCCAACCCGCGGAGATCGGCGGATTGGCGGCATATCTTGCGTCGGGCCAGGCCGATTTCATCCAGGGTGCCCTGATCGACATCGATGGGGGTGCGACGCGCGCGCTCTAGATATCGGTCGGAAAAGCCGCTCCGCCACTTGTTCCATCCGCAACGATCGTGCTTGACCTCGGTCTCAAACCTGCCATCCTGATTTTGTCGGTAGAGGTGTGCCGATGAATGGCCGACGACGACCGGACCCGCTTGCGCACGATGCCAGCAGCGTCATCGACGTTGTTGCGTCGAGCCTGGCGTGGGGTGGTGGCGCTTCCAAGCCGTACGTTTCGCCTGCGCGATCTCCCTGACTGGATACCGGCTCGCGTCCGACACAGGGAGTGCGCCTGCTATGGAGAGAGCTGCCGTTGCCGGCGGCCGCGTCGGCGGAGTCGGCGCGATCACCAAATATCAATGGCTGGTTTTCCTGGTGGTCTGGCTCGGCTGGACACTGGATGCTGCGGATTTCGGACTTTACTCGCTGGTGCTGCGTCCTGCACTGACCGAATTGCTCGGCGGCCATCCGCCGATCGCACTGATCGGCCGATACGGTGGCATCCTCAGTATGACGGGGTTGCTGGGCTGGGCGCTCGGCGGCTTCGTGTTTGGCATTTATGCCGACTATGTCGGACGCGTGCGCGCACTGGCCACCAGCATCGTCCTTTATAGTGTATTCACTGCGCTGCAAGGGTTGTCACACGGTATTTGGGATTTTGCGATATACCGCTTCATCGCCGGTCTCGGCACTGGCGCCGAGCTGATGGTCGGGATCCCGCTGCTCGCGGAGGCACTCGGCGAAACCCACCGCGCCAAGATAGCGGGTTGCATGATGACCGGCGGTGCGCTTGGGACGTTCCTCGGCGCCTGGACGTATGGCCTCGTCGGCGGTTACGGCTGGCGCGTCGTATTTTTCGTCGGCGTCGTACCGGCGCTGTTACTGGCTGTCATTCGTCGCCGCATCATTGAACCTGAGCGCTTCGACGCCGTGCAGGAGCGGCGCAAGACCGTACGGGCTGGGCAGCGTGTCGCGTCCGACGACCACGAGTTCATGCGCTTCGTGCCGATGCAGCTCTTCAACGAGGAGCATCGACGCAACACCATCGTCGGTCTGCTGTTCGGCCTCGGGTCGCTTCTGGCAATCTGGACAACAAATATCTGGCTGCCGACGATCCTGTCGTTGATGGTGCAAAAGAATGGCATTTCCGGCGCTGCGGCCGTGCCGTTCGTCAGCCGAGGCATCATGGTCTGGAGCCTGGGCGGTATCGCCGGCTACATCGCGTTCGGCTTCCTGGCTGATCTGGCGGGTCGCCGGCCGACCATCATCCTCTACAGCGTTGGCACGATCGCCGCCGGGCTCACGCTTTACCTGGGGCTCAGCAACTTCGAGCCGTACTATCCGGTCGTGCTGCCGATTTTCGGTTTCTTCGTATTCGGCATATTCTCCGGCTTTGCGATCTATCTGCCGGAGCTGTTCCCGACCCACATTCGCTCAACCGCCGTCGGTTTCACCACTGGGACCGCGCGGGTCGTTACCAGTTTCGGGCCGCTGGTCGCCGGGCTGCTGGTCGGTGCGTTTGGCGGGAGCTTCAACAACGTCACGGCGTTCATGACCTGCTTCGCGCTGTTGAGCATCGTCGCGATGTTCCTCGGTCCCGAAACCAGGCACAGTGGGTTGCCGCCGTAGTGATTGCCTCGGCCTCTCCCGTGAGTCAGCGCGGGAGAGGCGTGCTGCGCTCGGCCTCCCGCCTGTAGCGATAAACCTCATCCGCCGCATCGATGGTTACGTCCTCCCACGTGACGCACTGACCCGCTTTCACCCCCCTTACGAGCGGGACCCGGTTGGCCAGCCCGATCGGCAGCCCGCCAATCTCCAGACTTGCCGACGCTGGCATCAGCCTGCCCCACACGCAGGCGCCACCTTCGCCATCCATGACTTCACCTGCACGAAGATCACGCTTTGCCGTCGCCACAACATCACCGCGAAAACCTGTCGGCGCGCCCGTCGGTTCCCGTCGCAACGCTGCCGACAGAATGGACACGTTGAGCTCCAGCCCGATCAGGTGGAACGGCCGGTACAGCGCCGAAATCCGTCCCGAATCATCGGTGACGACGCCGTATTCCTTGAAGCAGCGCGCGGTGTAGTCATTCGGCGCCTCGAAGACGACATAGACGCCCCAGCGCAGATCGTTCGGAACGTCCGTCCCGTCGCGATACAGCGACGATACCACCTCCACTTGCTCCGCATGATGCAGCACGCCCTCGTTCCCCGGCCGTAGCACCTGCGCCAGTTCATGTGAGCCGCACGGCGGGAAGTGCAGCCCGTCCGGCGCCGGCATCAGTCCGGTGGCGTTCGCTACTGCTGCCATTTCGATGCCAGACTTTGTCCCGTCCAGGAATGAGTTGAACATTTGCGGGTTCATCCCACCTACCCGCGCGGCTTCTTCGGTCAGTCCGTAAAACCCCCACACCGTCGCGGGCGTGGATGCATGGAATTCTGGGAGATATTTCGTGCCCTTGCCCGCAGCGATGACGCGAAATCCGCAGGCGCGGGCCCAGTCGACCATTTCGCAGATCAGTGCCGGCTGGTCGCCGTATGCCATGCTATATACCACGCCCGCGCGTGCAGCTTCCCGTGCCAGAGCGAACCCCGCCAGCACGTCCGCCTCCACATTCACCATGACGATGTGCTTGCCCTCGGCGATCGCACGCCGCGCGTGCGCGACGCCAGCCGGGGCATGGCCGGTCGCCTCCACCACCACGTCCACATCGCCGCATTCCATCATCGCCATTGCATCGTCGGTGAAGCGGGTTGCCGCGATGCGCGCCTCGTCCCAGCCCACGCGATGGCAGGTCTCGCGCGCACGGTCCGGGGCCAGGTCAGCGATCGCCGCTACTTCGATGCCCCGCACGGTTGGTACCTGCGAGAGGAACATCGAGCCGAATTTTCCGGCGCCAATCAGTCCCACGCGCACCGGCCCAGCGGATTCCATCCGCCTCTGCAACAGGCTGTACAGGTTCATGCGGGGCCTCCCTTCACATCCTGGCGGTTTCGTGCGGACATGGGCCTCGGTCAAGGCCAGAAGGGAGGCTCGATGCCCGACACCGGCGAAGTGGAGTGGCGCAAGTTGCGCGCCGATCAGTTGCGGGAACATGCGCGTGCCGACGCGATTGTCATTTTGCCGGTCGCGGCGCTCGAGCAGCATGGGCCGCATCTGCCGGTCGAGGTCGATACCATACTGGGCGAGACTATCGCGGTGCGGACCGCGCGCAAGGCACTCGCGCGCGGCCAACCGACGCTGGTGCTTCCCGTGATCTGGACCGGTTTGTCCGAGCATCACATGAGCTTCGGCGGCACGGTGTCGCTGGACTTCCCGGCGTTCAGCATGCTGATCGAGGGTCTGGTGCGCTCGGTGCTAAGGCACGGCTTCAAGCGGATCGTCCTCTTGAACGCACACGGTGGGAACGAGAACGCGCTGCGTACCATTACTGACGAGCTGACACCGAAGCTCAGCGCGCCGCTGGTGCAGTTCACCTATTGGTACGCGGCCGCGGCACCGATCGCGAAGATCCTGGAGAAGCAAGGCGGGCTCCAGCACGCGTGCGAGGCGGAAACCTCCATGATGATGGCGGTGCGGCCCGAGCTTGTCGCGACGGATCGCATTGGTCTGGCGAAGTCCAACTCCACGCCGAGCCTCAGCGATGTGGTCGGTGGCGGCGTATATCGCTGGCGCACGATCGGCAGCCGGTCCGGTTCCGGCGTCATCGGAGACCCGGAAGCGGCGACTCCGGAAAAGGGCGAGCGTCTGTTTGAAGCAATAACGGATTCTCTGGCGCAGAAACTGTGCAATGCGGATCTCTGGCAATTGCCATGGGAGGCGGAGCGGTTGAACTGACGACCAAGAGGCCGCCAACGATCGATCATCTGATCCAAGCAGTGGGCGTCATCCAATGAGCATCGAACTGACAATCAACGACCAACCCGTCAGCGTGACGGCGGCCGAGACAACGCCATTGCTCTTCGTGCTCCGCAATGAACTCGACCTCAAAGGCATCCGGTATGGCTGCGGCCTCGAGCAATGCGGCAGCTGCATCGTGTTGGTCGACGGTGAACCCGTTTACGCATGCTCGCGCGAACTCGGTACTGTCGCCGGCCACCGTATCACGACGATCGAAGGCATCGGGAGTACCGCGAACCCGCATCCGCTGCAGACCGCATTCCTCGATGAGCAGGCCGGCCAGTGCGGCTATTGTCTGTCCGGTATCATCATGTCCGCCAAGGCTCTGCTCGATCGCAATCCGTCGCCCAACCGCGCGCAAATCATCCAAGCACTGGACAAGCATCTCTGTCGCTGCGGCGCGCAGCCACGCATCCTGCGTGCCGTGGAAAAAGCCGCCGCCATGTTGCGGAAAGGAGCCCCACGATGAGCGACACCCTGCCCGCATCGATCCAGAACAACCGCCGCATGGATAAATGGATCCGATTCAATCCCGACCGCACGGTACGTCTCGCGGTCGGCAAGGTCGAGCTCGGCCAGGGCAATGTCACAGCGCTCGCGCAGATTGCCGCCGACGAGCTCGACGTGAGCCTCGACCGCATTTCGGTGCTGTCGGGCGATACCGAGAACGCGCCCGACGAAGGCCAGACGACGTCCAGCCAGTCAATCGAAGTGTCCGGCCGCTCTGTGCGGCTGGTTAGTGCTGAATTGCGTGCGCGCGTGCTCGACCGCCTGGCGCGGCGGCTGAATTGCAGCCCGGCCGAACTCAGCGTGCAGGACGGAGAATTCCGCCGCGGTGACGCGCCGACCGGGCACGATTACTGGAACTTTGCCAACGCCGAGGACTTCGCGTCCGACATCGAAGGCAATGCGCAACCGAAGCCGCCCAGCGCCTATCGCGTCGTCGGTCAGCCGGTGCCGCGGCGTGACCTGCCGGTGAAAGTCACCGGCGCCGGCTTCATCCACGACATGGTGCGGCCGGACATGCTGCACGCCCGCATCCTGCGCCAGCCTGGTCGCGGTGCGCGGCTCGTATCGCTGAACGAGGGCGCGATCAGGCGCGCCGCTGGCGAGGATATCCGTATCGTGCGCGTTGGCAGTTTTGTCGCGTTCGTCGGTACCGACGAATATGTGGTGCAGCGTGCGGCGGCTGCTGCGCCGGATCACGCAAAATGGGAAAACGCGCGCACATTCACACCGGACATGCAGGAAGCGGCATGGCTGGTCGGCCAGCCCTCCAGCGACCGGATCCTCTATGCCGACGGCGAGCCGGCCTCGACTGCCAACGTGGTGCAGGCGCGCTATTCGCGCGGTTATGTCGCGCATGCGGCGATGGGGCCGTCCTGTGCGCTGGCGGAATTCCGCAACGGCCATTTATCGGTCTGGTCGCACACCCAGGGTGTCTATCCGCTGCGCGCGTCGCTGGCGATTGTGCTTGGTGTGAAACAGGACGACATCACCGTCCGCCACGCGCACGGCGCTGGCTGCTACGGTCACAACGGAGCGGACGATGTCGCGGTGGATGCTGCGGTGATCGCGCGCGAAATACCCGACCATTGCATCCGGGTGCAGTGGCGGCGCGAGGAGGAGTTCGCCTACGAACCCTACGGTACGGCGATGAGTGTCGGCGTGCGGGTGGCGCTCGATGGCGCAGGCAAGCCGCTGGACTGGACCTGCGATATCTGGGCCGCGACGCACACCCAACGACCAAGTTCGGGCGGCAACATGCTCACGCACGAGGCTTTGCCGACGCCGCCGCCCGAGCCGCGCTACAGCGACCCGCCGGAAGCAGGCGGCGGCGGCGGCACCCGCAATGCACTGCCGCTGTACGATTTCCCGACCAAACGCATCATCCACCATCTGGTGCTGACCCCGCCGCTGCGCACCTCGGCGCTGCGCGGTCTCGGAGCACTGCCGAACGTGTTCGCTCTGGAATGCTTCATGGACGAACTGGCGGAGCGCGCGGGCGTTGATCCGCTGCAATATCGTTTGTCGCTGCTGTCGGATCCGCGGGCACGCCATGTGCTACAGAACGTGGCCGACCGCTGCGGCTGGGCGTCGCGCGGATCGGCAGGGACCGGACGGGGCGTCGGCCTCGGTTGGGCCCGCTACAAGAACAAGGCGGCCTACGCGGCGGTCGCGGTGGAAGTCGAGGTGGAACAGGAGGTCCGCGTCAAACGGGCATGGTGCTGTGCTGATGCCGGACTGGTGATCAATCCGGACGGGGCGAAGAATCAGCTCGACGGCGGCATCGTACAGGCGATCAGCATGACGCTGAAGGAACAAGTGAAGGTCGACCAGACCGGTGTCACATCGCTGGACTGGGACAGCTATCCGATCCTGAAATTCTCGGAAGTCCCGGAGATCAGTACGGAGCTGGTGCACGCGCCTGATCTGCCGACGCTTGGCATGGGCGAATGCACGTTCGGTCCAACGGCCGCGGCAATCGGCAATGCGGTTGCGCATGCGCTAGGGGAGCGGATCCGCGACATGCCGCTGACGCGGGCACGAATCTCGGAGGCGTTGCTGCGCGGGTAGCGGCAGACCGCGGCCGCCCGCCTTTCCGTGCAGCGGGGTCGGCCCAGTCCGCCGTCAGGCGGCGCTAGACGCGCTCTGCGCTCCGGCGACTTCGGGCAGCCGCGACAAGCGACGTGGTCGAGCCAGGCGGCTGATTTACGTCGCACGTCCGGGCAAGCCCCGATGCGGGACTGCGGCCCCGGGCCCACAGCGTGGTGCCGCTGAGCAAAGTCGTCGTAACACCAAGGACACGCCTGATCCGACGGCGTGATGACCCCGCCGGACGGGGTGACCCTCGGCCGGTCTCACGTTGGTCGGCGATACGTGACGATTTTTGCTCATAAAAACCCCCACTTTGATGAACCCTCGTGAATGCAGACCAGCCATCCGTTACCGAGGATTTCGCCCGCAATGATACCGGGCTACCAGCGCGCTACCCATCAGTAGGACGAGGAAACTCCGTTATGATTCTGAGCCGCCGCACTATGCTCGGAGCCACCGCGGCCGCCGCTCTGCCGCGCCTGGGCCGCGCGCAAGCCAAGCCCAAGATCAAGCTCGGCGTGCTGAACGACATGTCGGGCCCGTACCGCGACGACGGTGGCCCCAACGGCGTGATCTGCTGCAAGCAGGCGCTGATCGACTTCGGTGTACCCGGCAAGGGTTTCGATGTCGAGGTGACCTACGCCGACCATCAGAACAAGCCGGATGTCGGCGCCGGCATCGCGCGGCAATGGTTCGACCAGGAAGGTGTCGACGCGATCGTCGACGTGCCCACCTCGTCGGTGGGACTGGCGGTCAACCAGGTGTGTCGCGAGAAGAACAAGGTGATGCTTAATTCCGGCACCGGAACTTCGGATTTGACCGGCAAACAGTGCAGCCCGAACACGGTCCACTGGACATACGATACGTACATGCTCGCGAGGACCACCGGGGGCGCCACGGTGAAGCAGGGCGGCGACAGCTGGTTCTTCATCACCGCCGATTACGTATTCGGCCACACTCTGGAACGCGATACCACCGCACTCGTGAAGCAAGCCGGCGGCACCATCAAGGGCGACGTCAAGTATCCGTTCCCGGATACCACCGACTTCTCCGCAATGCTGGTGCGTGCCCAAGCATCCGGGGCAAAGGTGCTCGGTCTCTGCAACGCCGGCGGCGATACCGAAAATTGCATCAAGCAGGCCCGGGAGTTCGGGCTACTGAGCAGCATGCGCGTTGTGGCAATGTTGATCCAGAGCACGGACATCAAGGCGCTCGGCCTGGAGACGGTGGGCGGCCTCTATTACAGCGAGTCCTACTACTGGGATTTGAACGACCGCACCCGTGCCTGGAACGATCGCATCAAGGGCAAGACGGTGAACGGCATCTGGCCGAACATGACGCAGGCCGGCGACTACGGCGTGACGCTGCACTATTTGAAAGCGGTCGCCGACATGGGGGTGGCGGCGGCAAAGGCCGACGGACGCGCGGCGGTGGAACGCATGAAGCGCATGCCGACCGACGATGACTGCTTCGGCCCCGGACGCATCCGCGTGGATGGCCGTGCTCTGCATCCGGTCTATCTGTTCCAGGCGAAAACGCCTGCTGAGAGCAAGCAGCCGTGGGACGTGGCGAAGGTGGTCGCAACGACACCGCTGGACGAAGCCTGGCGCCCATTAAGCGAAGGTGGTTGCTCGCTGGTGCATGTCTGATGCCCGTCGTCCGGATCTGTTGACGCGCGATCAGTGTCGACTGCGTCTCGGCCGGCGTCCGGCTTCCTCGACACGCGCCGTCCGAGATGCGGCCGTCCCACAGTGGGCGGTCCACCTATGGCGTGCGAGCGATAGCCGGGCAGGGGCCCGTCGGCACTGCGCATGTCCGGAGGTCAACTCCCGGATGATTGTTGGCGCTCGGCGCGCAGTTTTGCCCAGTATTCGAGACGTTTGGCGATTTCGCGCTCGAAGCCGCGATTGCCGGGGCGGTAAAACTGCGCGCGCGGCAAGCCGTCGGGAAAGTAGTTTTGGCCCGAGAATGAATCCTCGGTCCCGTGGTCGTACTGGTAGCCAGCGCCGTATCCAAGCTGCTCCATCAGCCTCGTCGGCGCATTGAGGATACGCGCCGGCGGCGTCAGTGATCCGGTGGCTTTCGCCGCTGCGCGCGCGGCATCGAGCGCGGTGTAGAGCGTGTTCGATTTTGGTGCGGTACCGAGATAAACGACCACCTGTGCCAATGCCAGCTCGCCTTCCGGCGAGCCGAGGCGTTCGTAGGTTTCCCATCCGGCGAGCGCCTGCGTCAGCGCGTTCGGATCGGCCATGCCGATGTCTTCCGCCGCGAAGCGGGTCAGGCGGCGAGCGATGTAGCGTGGGTCCTCGCCGCCGGTCAGCATGCGCGCGAACCAGTACAACGCCGCATCAGGATCGGAACCGCGCAGCGACTTATGCAGCGCGGAAATCAGGTTGTAGTGCTCCTCGCGATCCTTGTCGTAGAGCGCGGCACGCTTCGCGAGCAGCTTGGACAATGCCGCGACATCCATCGGCGGCGTGTCTGGTGGCAGACCGGCGATCTGTTCTGCCATGTTGAGAACGTAGCGGCCATCGCCGTCACCCATGGCGCGTAGTGCCGCCCGGGCTTCGGGATGCAGCGGCAGGGTGCGGGAGAGCTCGGTCTCTGCCCGAGCCAAGAGCTGCTCCAGTGCGGCGTCGTCGAGGCGGCGCAGCACCAGCACCTGGCAGCGCGAGAGCAGCGCTCCGTTCAGCTCGAAGGAGGGGTTCTCGGTGGTGGCGCCGATCAGGATGATGGTCCCGTCCTCCACCACCGGCAGGAAGCCATCCTGCTGAGCGCGGTTGAACCGGTGGATCTCATCGACAAACAAGAGAGTGCCGTCCCCGGTGCGGCGGCGGCGGGTGGCTTCCTCGAACACGCGCTTGAGGTCGGCGACCCCGGAGAACACCGCGGAAATCTGGACGAAATGCAGACCGGCGCGGGTGGCGAGCAAACGTGCAATCGTCGTTTTGCCCACTCCGGGCGGACCCCAAAGGATCAGCGAGGCGAGTGATCCGTGCGACAGCATGCGGGTGAGCGTGCCGTCGGGACCGGCGAGATGGTCCTGGCCAACGACCTCGTCGAGCGAGCGGGGGCGCAGGCGGTCGGCGAGGGGACGCGCGGCCGACGACGCGGCGGCGGGTTCCTCGGCGGTGGCGGGCCCAAAGAGATCGGCGGGCGGGGCGAGTCTGGGGGACACGGGGGGAAGACTAGATCGGTCGGACAAAGAAGCGAACGGCTTGATCGAAGCCGCTCGCACCTTGGCCGGTCTCCCGTCCGATTCAAGCGCCGGGGACGTTCTGGCACCAGGTAGTCAGTGCGGCCGCACCAGAGTCGATCTCGGCGATTTTTCCGAACCTGCGAGCGTCTCGCCGCTTGATGTTGCGCGGACCGGAGTCGCGCTCTGCCGCCCCGGCGTGCGCGGTGACGCGCCGGGGGCGAGAGCGACTATCCCCTCACAGGCGGCAGGCCCTCCTGTGCGCGAACCTCGTTGATGATCTGCCGCACGCGTTCGCGATACGGGAGGTATTGCACGCCGAATTCCGAGACCAACCGCGTGTTGTCGATCAGGTAATTTCCTGACGTGTCCTTTCCCCCGGTTGGCTTGTCGAAAGTGATCTTCGCGTCGGGCAGGAACTCGCGTACCAGGTTCGCAATGTCGCCAAGGCTGGTTGTGTGGCCGCCGGAATTGTAGATCTGGTGTTTCGGCTTGTCTGACAGCAACACGCGCACGAACACCTCGGCGATGTCATCGACGTGGATCGGGCAGCGCATTGCATCGGCGAAGGGAAAACTGATTGGGTTGCCGCGCGCCGGCTGGGTGATAAGGTTTACGTGGTCGACTGAGCCGCGTACTTTATCGGGGCCTGTCACGTTCGCGGGGCGGATGCCGGTGATAGCCATGCCGTGCTTGGCGACGTAATCCTGCGCCTGGAATTCGTTGAAGCTCTTGTGCACGCCGTATTGTGCGGTGGCGTAGCGGTAGTCGTCTTCCGTGGCCGCGCGCTCGCCGAAATGCGACTGCTGGCCGCTGACCGCGAGTGAGCTGGCATAGACCGTGTGCTTGATGCCGAGGATGCGCGCGGCCTCGAATGCATTGTCCATGCCGATGATGTTGAGCTTGGTGGCGAGATGTGGCGGGAGTTCCGCGCCGAGATTGTACGAGAGATTGATGACGCGATCGGCTCCCGATGCGTGCATGCGGGAGATCACGTCGTCGAACTGTGTGACGTCCCCGCGAACCACCGTCACCTTGTCGCCGAGCGCACTGAAGTCCGCGGTGTGCGGATTGATGTCCATACAGAGCACCTGTTCGCCGCGTGCAACGAGCAACGGAATGACGCGGGTGCCGATGAATCCGGTTCCGCCAATGACGAAGATGGACATGTGGTTCCCCCTTATGGATGTAGCATGTCGTAGAGTTCTCTTGGTGTGCGGCCGGGCTCACGGAGCGGAGCGACGCGGGAGGGTGTTGCGGAGAGCAAGGTGCCTGTACCGTCACCCTCAACCTGGGTGCTGCACGCCTCGGGTCGACTCGCTTTGCGGCTCAACCCCGGGCGCGGCGCGGACGACTTTTCCTCTATCCCTTGTCGACCTCCGCGAGCACTTCGTTTCCGGTCAGGATCTGCGGCAGCACCTCTGGCCTTCCGTCGTGTGGGGGGTAGTAGATATAGAGCGGCACGCCATCGCGGCCGTTGGCGTGCAGATACGCCGAGATCGCGGGGTCCTGCCGGGTCCAGTCGCCTTTCAGGTACGCAACGTGATGAGCCGCGAACGCCTGCTGGACTGCGGCGGTGGCAATCGCCACACGTTCATTCACGAGGCAGGTCACGCACCAGGCGGCGGTCATATTAACGAACACCGGGCGGCCCTCGCGGCGCAGCACAGCCAGCCGTGCCGGCGTGAACGCTTGGGCGTTCTCGGTCGCACCCGCCACCGCGGGCGTTCCCGGCGCCACGACGATGCCGCTCAGGACCGCCAGCGCAGTCAGGAGCGCTGCAGCCGCAACTGCCTGGCCGAATCGACGGTTGCGTGCCGGCTCGTGCTGGCTGACGCCGATCACCCAGCCGGCGAAGCCGAGCAATACAAAGCCCGCGGCGGTACCAAGCACGCCTTCCGACCCCGCCTCCTGGCTGACCACCCACAAGAGCCACGCAGCGGCGCCGTACATCGGAAATGCCAGGGCTTGTTTCAGCACATCCATCCAGGGCCCCGGCTGCGGCGCGATTCGCGCTAAACCTGGTAGGGCCGCGAGCGCGAGATAGGGCGTGGCCAACCCAAGACCCATCACCACGAACACCAGCATCGTCACCGCTGGCGGTGCGGCGAGGCCGGCGGCGACCGCTATGCCCATAAAGGGTGCAGTGCAGGGCGTCGCGACCAACACCGCAAGCAGCCCGGTGAAGAAGCTGCCGACGTGGCCGTCGCGCGAGGCTAGGCCGCTACCCGCACCGGTCAGTGCCGAGCCAACCTGAAACACCCCCGACAGATTCAGTCCGACTGCAAACAGCAGCCAGGCCATGGCGGAAACAAAGGCCGGCGAGGCAAACTGGAATCCCCAGCCTGCCGCCGCACCCGCTGCGCGCGCCGCGAGCAGTGCGCCGCCCAGCGCCGCGAAGGTGACCAGAACGCCAGCCGTGTAGGACAGCGCGTGGGCGTGTGCGCGACCGCGTGCCGCGCCTTTGGCCAGGGCAACGGCCTTCATCGCCAGCACCGGGAACACGCAGGGCATCAGGTTCAAGATCAGCCCGCCCAGAAACGCGAACGCGAGCACTTGAGCCAGCGGCGGCATGCCGGACTCTGGGAGCGGTCCGGGCGCGGCGTTGATTGTGGCGTTGGTCTGCAGGCCGGCGCGGTCGCGAACGCTGATGATGCCGGGCAGGCCGGCGGTGGGGTTGACGCCCTTCGCCAGCGTCAGCGCCAGGCTGAACCCTCCGTCGCGCACCGACAGATGCTGGGGTGCGTCGTCCTCAATTTCGCCCGAGCGCTGCGGAATGAACCAGGCCGCTGCGACACTGCCCGGGTCGAGTTCCGGCCCCCGCACGGACAGAGTACCGTCCGACGCAACGCGCGTCGTCCAGGGTGAGGGCCGCGGCATGGCGCTGTCATGTGCGGCGAAAAGTGGCGCCTGGGGCGAGGGGGTGACGGCGCCGGATGGCAGATCGAGGCGGAAATCGCCTTGCTCTGGCACGCAAATCTGTTTGCAAGCCAGCCACGTCGCGTGCGCCCGGATGGTCAGCGGCGCTGTCGCCGCCGTCGGCGTTACTGTTACTGGCAGAAGCACGTTGCCCGTGTAGGCATAGGTCATCACCGGGCCCTCGGCGATGCGCTGCGGTGTTGGCCAGGCGACTGCGCCGGCAGTGACCCCGGACGGCAGACTGAGCGTCAGACGCGGTGGCTGGCCGGCATCACCCGGATTGCGCCAGTAGGTGTGCCAGCCTGGCTGCAGCTGAAAATAAAGGCCGACGCGGAATGGGTGGCCGGGGGATACGGCGTTCGTCGACGAGACCAGGGTTACGGTGTCATGCCGGCTGCTCACAGCGGCACTTTCCATCGCCCTGGCTGGGGTGATGGCGACAAGCGCGAGGAGCAAAGTCAGCAGAAGACGGGGCATTGAAGCGAGCTCGGCTCTGGCAGGGGCGTGAGGCATATGGGACACGGGTCACCAAACGGCCAGGACGGGGCGACGTCAATGGGCGGCCTGTCTCACCCGGCCGCCAGTGTGCGCATGGCGTCCATCTGCTGAAACACCCGCAGCAACCATCGGACCGCCATCCCGCGCCCGCTTGTCAGTCCCGGATCCCGCGTCAGCAGCGCGGTCGCATCGCGGTTCGCGATATGCAGCAGTCGCTCATGGGCCACCGGATCCGCCAATCGAAACCCCGGTGCGCCGGCCTGCCGCGTCCCTAGCACGTCGCCGCCGCCGCGCAGCCGGAAATCCTCGTCCGCGATCAGGAAACCGTCCTCGGTATCGCGTAACAACATAAGCCGCCGCCGTGCGGTTTCGTTGAGATGATCCTCATGCAGCAGCAGGCAGAATGACGCGGCCGCACCGCGTCCCACCCGCCCGCGCAGCTGGTGCAACTGGGCCAAACCGAACCGCTCCGCATGTTCTATCACCATGACCGAGGCTTGCGGCACGTCGAGGCCGACTTCCACCACCGTCGTCGCAACAAGCACGCGGGTACGGCCCGCCGCGAAGTCTGCCAGTGCCTTCTCGCGCAATTCGTTGCTCTGTCGTCCGTGTGCCAGACCCACCGCCGCACCGAACCGACCCGATAGCGCTGCGAAGCGTTCCTCCGCCGCGGCCAGGTCCAGCGCCTCGCTTTCCGCTACCAGTGGACACACCCAGTAGACCTGCGCGCCGCGCTCAATCTGGCGCGTGATGCCATCCAGCACGACCGGCAGCGTCCCCAGCGAGTGGAGCGTCGTTCGGATGGGTACCCGCCCGGCTGGCTTCTCTGTCAGGCGCGAAACGTCCATCTCGCCCCACTGGGTCAGCAGAAGCGTGCGCGGAATGGGCGTGGCGGTCATCACCAATACGTCGGTCATTTCGCCTTTGCCGCCCATCAGCAGGCGCTGGTCCACGCCGAACCGGTGTTGTTCATCAATCACCGCCACGGCGAGGTCGTGATAAACGACGTTCTCCTGGAACAAGGCATGCGTGCCGACCACCATCTTGACCGTTCCGTCGGCCAACTCGCGCAGCAGCTTCGAGCGCGCCCGGCCTTTCACGGACCCGCTCAACAGAGCCATCGGCTCGGGCGACAGGCGCGAAATCGTTCGGTGGTGCTGGCGCGCGAGCGCCTCGGTCGGTGCCATCAGCGCGGCCTGTGCGCCCGCCTCCACCGCGCGCAGCATCGTCAGCAGCGCGATCAGTGTCTTGCCGGAGCCGACATCGCCTTGCAGCAGCCGCAGCATGCGCCGCGGCGCAGTCAGGTCGGCGTCTATCTCCGCCAGCGCCTGCACCTGCGAACGGGTGGGGGCCATGCCGAAACGTTGCAGTGCGCGCGCCCGCAACGATCCGTCGCCGGCCAGCGGGCGTCCTGGGCGCTGGCGCACCCGGCCGCGGACGACACCGAGCGCCACTTGGCCGGCGAGCAATTCATCATATGCCAGTCGGGCCCGCGGCGGAGCGTCGAGATCCGGTTCTCCGCCTCGGGGCATGTCGTCCGGGTGTTGAACCGCGTGCAATGCTTCCGCAAAGCCCGGCCATTTCTCGCGCCGGAGCAGCGCGGGATCATGCCATTCGGGGAAGTTCGGGATGCGGGTCAGCGCCTGCAGCATCGCTTGCGTCATCTGGCGCGGCCAAAGGCCGGCGGTCATCGGCCAGACAGGCTCAATCGCGGGGAGCCGGTCAGCCTGCGTGTTCGGCAACACGTAGTCCGGATGCGGCATGGTGATGCGGCCGTTGAACGATTCGAGCTTGCCGGACACCAGCAGCTTCGTGCCCGGCGGCATCTCGCGCGCGCGGGGCAGGCGAAAGAACACCAGCTCGGCGAACCCGGTCGCGTCCTTCACCACGATGCGCCAGGGCTGACGCGGATTCGCCGGCTCGTCGTAGCGCACCACCTCCACTTCCAGCGTCGCGACCGCACCCGGTCGGGCCGCGGCGATGGCGGGGCGCGCGCGCCGGTCGACATACGACTCGGGCAGGTGGAACAACAAGTCGATGACGCGCTCGCCGCCGGCAACCTTGGCGATCAGCGCGGCAACCGTCGGGCCGGCGCCTCGCAACGTCGTCAGTGGTGCAAACAGCGGGGTGAGCGAGTCGGGTTGCATGGCACGATGCCGCCCGTTGTCCATCACGCGGGCGGGAGGCGTCAAACGCGACGGATGCCGGCGACCGCGCTTGCGTTCCAGCGCGACGTGGCCCACACTGGTGGTATCGTTGCAACAACATGAAAGGAGGTGATCCAGTGTCTCATTGCTCCGTGGCTCCCATCGCCCTGACCTGGATTGCCGGCGCACGCGCGACGGCGTAGTTCGTCCGGTCCGGCGACGGATCGTCACAGACCAATGTGAAGGCCTCGGTGGCAACGCCGGGGCCTTCTCCATATGCGGGCCCGTACGTCTCCGGCTATGAACCGCATCAACCTGACGCGCATGCGAAACACGTTGCATCCATGCCAACACGGACGTGCTACAAGTCACAGCAATGCTCCCGCTGCTGATATGCGACGAGCCCAATCATGACCCGCGGGATCGGCGCACGGCGTCTCCTCGAGCGGCGTCAGGTTCTGCTTCACTGACATGTCCCCGGCGATCCGCGTTTGACGCGGGTCGCTCGCGCATGGTTACTGGACCGCGTGCCGTGCAATGCGCGCGGTCAGGCGCCGCTTGTGCTCTGCGGCCCGGTTGCGCGCACGAAGACGCTGAGCGCCGGGTTTGGCGACACCGGGAAGCCCGGTTATAACACAGCGTCCGATGAACGACCTCAACCCAACTCGCTGCGCTTGGGCTCAATCTGCCGATGCCGTGATGCTCGCCTATCACGATACCGAGTGGGGCGTGCCACATCACGACGACACGGCGCTGTTTGAGCTGCTGACACTGGAAGGCGCGCAGGCCGGCTTGTCCTGGCGCACGATCCTGGCACGGCGAGACGCGTACCGCGACGCGTTCCATGGCTTCGATATCCCGCGCGTGGCGCACATGCGCGATGCGGCTCTGGAGAAGCTGCTTACGAGTTCATCCATCATCCGCAACCGGCAGAAGATATTTTCGGTGCGAAAAAACGCGCAGGCTGCGCTGCGTGCCGCGGAAGCTCATGGCAGTCTCGATGCCTACCTGTGGTCCTTCGTGGACGGCAATGCGATCGTGAATCGCTGGTCGCAATCACGCCAGGTGCCTGCCACCACGCCGGTGTCCGACCGGATGAGCAAGCAGCTTCGTCGTGATGGTTTCGGGTTTGTCGGTTCGACCATCTGCTATGCCTTCATGCAGGCAACTGGTATGGTGAACGATCACTTGATCACGTGCTTCCGCCATCAGTCGTAAAAGGGAGTTCGCACATGCACAACACCGAGGAGATCTGGCGCCTCGTGGATGCCAAGCAGGACGGGTTCATTGAACTGTCCGACCGTGTGTGGGGTATGCCGGAACTCTGCTATGGCGAGTTCCGTTCCTGTGCGGAACACACTGCGAAGCTGGAGCAGGAGGGCTTCAGGGTAACGAAGAACGTTGCGGGCATTCCGACCGCAGTGATGGGCGAGGCCGGCGAGGGCGGTCCGGTGATCGCCATTCTCGGCGAATACGACGCGCTGCCCGGGTTGTCGCAGGAAGCCGGGGTCGCGGAGCCGAAGCCGCTGCCGGGCAACGGTTTTGGCCACGGTTGCGGTCACAATCTGCTTGGTTCGGCCTCAATGCTGGCAGCCGCGGCGGTGAAGGATTATCTGGCGGCCAACGGCATCACCGGCCGCGTGCGTTATTACGGCTGCCCAGCCGAGGAAGGCGGCGCGGCTAAGGGGTTCATGGCGCGAGCGGGCGTGTTCTCTGACGTTGATATAGCGATCACCTGGCATCCGTCGGCATTCTCCGGTGTATATGAGCCGATGTCGCTAGCGAACACGCGCATCGACTTCGCCTTTACCGGTCGCGCATCTCACGCTGCCGCGGCGCCGCATCTCGGGCGTAGCGCGCTGGACGCGGTAGAATTGATGAATGTCGGCGTGAACTACATGCGCGAGCACATGCCATCTGATGCGCGCGTGCACTACGCACTGCTGGATGCCGGCGGCATCGCGCCGAACGTGGTGCAGGCGAATGCGAAGGTGCGCTACCTGATCCGTGCACGGAATCTGCCGGAGCTGAACCGCCTGATCGAGCGGGTCAAGAAAATCGCTGAGGGCGCCGCTCTGATGACCGAGACTAAGGTCAACATGCAGGTCATCAGCGCCGTCTCCAATTTGCTCGGCAACACGCCGCTGGAAAAGGCGATGCATGACAACCTGCAGCGCCTCGGTCCGCCGCCGTTCGACGAGGCGGATCGTGCGTTTGCCCGCAAGATCCAGGCGACGCTGAGCGAAGAGGATATCGAAAGCTCGTTCCGCCGTGCCGGCATGCCTATGAAGGACGTGCCGCTGTGCGACGAGATCGTGCCGCTGGACGCGAAAAGTGCGCCGATGATGGGTTCGACCGATGTCGGTGACGTGAGCTGGGTCGTGCCGACAGTGCAGGCGCGCGGCGCGACTTACGCGATCGGCACGCCGGGCCATTCCTGGCAGTTGACCGCGCAGGGAAAGCTGCCGGCCGCGCACAGGGGACTCGTGCATGTGGCGAAGGTGATGGCGGGTACGGCGGTCGATGCGCTGCATGATGAAGTGCTCGTCGCGCGTGCGAAGGCCGATCACCAGGCACGCACGGCCAAGACGCCCTATGTGTGTCCGCTGCCGGCCGACGTTGAACCGCCGATCCAGATGTCGGCGTAAGGTTCCCCCCTTTCGCAAGGGGGGAAAGGATCGCAGCGTGTCCTCTCCGTCCAACAACCGCGTGCGTGCCACCATCGTCGGCAGCCTGCCGAAACCCACATGGCTTGCTGCACCCGGCAAGCTTTTCCCACCCTGGCGCCTCGACGGCGCCGCCCTCGCCGAAGGGCAGGAGGACGCCGTCCGCCTCTGGGTCTCGGCCCAGGAACGTGCCGGGCTCGACTGCATCACCGACGGTGAGCAGCGGCGGCGGCATTACATCTGGGGGTTCTTCCAGGGACTGGAGGGGATAGACACGGCGCATCTCGCGATGCGCGCCCAGCGCGCGCAGCGCTATCACAAGGAGATCGCGGCTGCGCGCCTCGTCGCTGGTCCAGAATACCGCGGCCCGATCTTTGTCGATGCCTTGCGCGCCACGCTGGCGATGACCGACCGGCCGGTGAAAGTGACGTTGCCCGGCCCAATGACCATCGTCGACAGCCTGGCGGACACGATCGGTGGTCGTTCCGAAGCACAACTTGCCATGCGCTTCGCCGAACTGCTGAACCTCGAGGCGCGTGCCCTGTCCGCTGCCGGCGCCGCAGTCATCCAGTTCGATGAACCGTGCTTCAACGTCTATGTCGACAAGGTGCAGGACTGGGGCATGACCGCACTGGAACGTGCCGCGCAAGGCATCATCGCGAAGAAGGCGGTACACATCTGCTACGGGTACGGCACTGCCGACGTGAAGCGTTGGAAGGACGCCAACACCGACTGGAGCCATTACGAGCAAACGCTGCCGCTTCTGGCGAAATCTTCGATCGACCAGGTATCGATCGAGACCGCGGCGAGTGGCGTCGATGTCGGCGTGATCGAAGCGATCCGCGACAAAGAGGTGATGCTTGGGGTCGTCGATGTGGGCAACGAAGCGGTAGAAACCGCGGAGATCGTCGCCGAACGTCTGCGTCACGCACTGCGCTACATCGACCCCGGCCACCTCTATGCCTGCACTGACTGCGGCATGCTGCCGCGGTCGCGCCAAGCCGCTGAGGGCAAGCTGCATTCGCTTGCAGCCGGTGCCGCTCTGATAAATGCGGCGTTGTGACGACGGTCATTGCAACAAGCCCAAAGACGATGCGATCTCGCGCGGTGATTGCGTCGTCGCCGCGTTCCTCGCGATGACCGCGGTACGGCTGATGCGACCGTAAGCAGCCTGCCACACAAAAAGGGGAAACTCTATGGCCAGTGACCTGGGAGGTCGGCCCGTCTCGGAACGAAAGCGACTGTACGCCATACGCCTCACCGCAACCGCCGGCCTGATCGGCACGACAATCGAGTGGTATGACTTCATCCTCTGCACCTCCCTCTCTGGTTTCATCTTCAACAAGCTGTTTTCCCCGCCGGCAACGAACTCGTTTCACTGCTGCTCGCCTACGCAATCTTCGCAGTCGGCTTCATCACCCGCCCGATTGGGGGTGCCCTCTTTGGCCATTTTGGCGACCGCATCGGCCGCAAGCCCCTCCTCGTGCCGACGCTCAGCATGATGGGCACGTTTACCTTCCTGATCGGTCTGGTGCCGGCCTATGCCCAGATTGGTGTCGCCGCTCCGTTGCTCATGACCATGCCGCGGCTGATCCAGGGCATTGCCATGGGCGAATGGGGCGGCGCGGTGCTAATGGCGTTCGAATACGCGCCCCAGATCGCCGCGGCTCCTATGCCAGCTTCCCGCAGATCGGTTTCGCGCTCGGCCTTTGTTTGAGTACCGGCGCGATCACCGTGCTGTCGGGCCTGCTGTCGAATG
>JASHQG010000030.1 GCA_030037665.1 Acetobacteraceae bacterium | reverse complement strand
AGCGGCGGCCTGCATTTCCGGTTTCGCGGTGACCTTCAGCACACCGAACCTCCGATCGTCCAGGCGCTCGACATGCAGCGTCACGTCGCGGAGCGCGGCCAGGAACCCCGGTCCTGGCGGCGTCGGCACGCCGCTTACGGCATCGGCGTCCGCCGCGTTGTGGTTCGACCGAGGCAGGCCGTGTACCAGCGCGCCATGCAACGCCGCCGCCTGCAGGCCGTACTCGATGCCGCAGATCGCGCCCAACCGGCCGTTGCGTCGCAGCGGATTGTCGGGCGAGAGGTGCGACGACGCGCCGCAGGTGATGTCAGCCTCCGACCAGTCCGTTACATCGTCGAGCAAGCACATCGTCCCCTGATGCGGGATCAAAGCGAGAATCTGCTGGCGCGTTAGCATGGGTGGAGCGTGACCTCGACGTGGCCGTCCAGCAAGCCCAGGGCGAAGTGATCGGTACCGCCCAACGCGAGGCTCTCCAACAAGCGCAGAAGCCGCGCCGCGGGGTTGCCCGCCGCCAGCCCGCGCCAGGTGGCGGCCCGCGGCGCCTCCGCTTCAGAGGCAATGCCACCCGGGCGGTAGCCCAAGGACAGTCGCCCCAGGGCGCGCCCGTCGGCCCGGGGCGCCAGCACGAGGCCAACGCCAAAGCTGCCGATCGTCGGGCGCCGCGACGCCAGCGGCTCCGCAAGCGGCACCTCGTAGACGCACAGCAGCACCGGTTGTTGCTCGACCTCGACCGCGGCAACGGCTTTCAGGAGCGCAGCAGCCGCCGTTCCGTCATGCCCGGAAAGGCAGCTCGTCGGCTGCCGCGACCCCGTGGCGATCGACCAGTAGCCCGCGCCGGCGTTGTGCACCGAGTTGTGGAACTGGGTGGGCGAAATCGGCGCCCCGGCCGCTAACGTTTCCAAAATCGCATGCATGACCACCCCGTCACCGTTCGAGGTGGCAAACACGCTCGGGATGTCGCCTGCGGCGATACCCGCCATGTCGCTCGCCGCCTGGGCGAGATGGAGCGCGAGGCGCACGGCCGCGCCGGTTCGCCGCCGTTCGTTGGGGGGCAGAATGGCCGGCGCCGCCAGCTGCACCGGTTGCGGCAGATAGGGTTGCTCGCCCGCCAGGATGGGCCGGCTGGCCGCCCAGCCGTCCAGACCGGGTCCGCACAGTGACACGCCGAGGATCCACGCCTCCATCATGCACCAGCCGCAAAGACCAGGCTGCAGTTGATGCCGCCGAAGCCGAAGGCGTTGGTCATCACCCGGCGCACCGCGGCATCGATGTTATCCAGGACCACATTCGCCCCAAAGGTCGGATCAAGCGTCGTCACGTTCAGCCCGCCAGGGACGAAACCATGACGCAGGCTGAGATTGGCGATCGCCGCCTGCACGATCCCGGATGCGCCGAGCGGATGGCCGGTCCAGCCCTTGGTGGAACTGCAGGCGGTGTCCGCCCCGAACACCGCCAGCATGGCGCGATCCTCGGCCGCGTCGTTCGCCCGGGTGCCGGTACCGTGCAGGTTCACATAGTCGATATCTGCCGCCGACAACCCTGCACTCGCCAGCGCCGCCCGCATGGCGGCCACCGCACCGGCCGCCTCCGGATGTGGGGCCGACATGTGGTAGCCGTCACTGCTCGCCCCGCATCCGACCAGGGCCGTGCCCGCACCGTCACGCTCGAGCAGGGCGAAGCCCGCCGCTTCGCCAATGGATATGCCGGCGCGTGCCGCATCGCAGGGGGCGCAGGGCACCGGCGAAATCAGCTCCAGCGATCCGAAACCGCGCAGCGTCATGCCGCACAGACTGTCTGCGCCACCCACCACCGCGGCATCGCAGAGCCCGGCCTCCATCAGGTGGCGCGCGTCGATGAAGGTCTGGGCGCTGGAGGCACATGCGGTGGAGATTGTCATCGCCGGACCGCGCAAACCGAGTGCGGCGCGCACGAAACGCGCGAGCGAAAACATCTCGTGGGTATGGTCGTAATCGAAACTGTCCGGCAGCAGGCCGGTGCGCGGATCGCGGACACGGTACGCCTGTTCGGTGGAGAGAATGCCGGAGGTACTGCTGCCCGCCACGACAGCGATGCGCGACGCGCCGTAGCGCTCACGCGCGCGCTCGACCGCGGCGGTGAACCCATCGGTGCACAGTGCGAGGTCGGCGAGCTGGTTGTTGCGGCACTGGAAGCGGGCCAGCACGGGTGAAAGCGCGTGCGCCTCGACACCCGGCACGCGGCCGACGAACCCCGTGGTGATGCCCTGAAAGTCGCAGGGCCGGAGACCGCTGCGACGGTCATGCAGCGCCGCCAGCGTCTCGACCGCGCCGCGGCCAATGGCGCTCACGAGGGTCATTGCGGTCAGGAAGAGCGGTCGCACTCAGGCATGCTCCTCGAGGCTGTCGCGCGGTTTCTCGCCCGCGAACAGAAACGCGAACGCCAGCGCCAGGATTGCGCCGATCGCCACCGTGATGCCGATCTGCCGTAGCAGAGGGGTGCGGCACAAGGCCAGCAGGCCGAAGGTCAGCACCGTCATGGCGTTGCAGGTGAGAAGGGTACGGAGCGTGCGGGCCCGTTCCTCGAGGTCGAGCTGACGGCGGGCAAAGAAGAGCGCGTAGTCCAGCCCGACCCCGGCGACCAGTTGCAGCGCGACGATGTTGAACAGCGAGAGCCGCGTGCCGAGCGCGGTGAGGATCGCGACCGTGACCAGGAGGGCGGCCGCGATCGCCGCGGCCACCGTCAGAGCGCGCCGCCATGATCCGAGGCCCACGACGATCACCAGGAGGGCGCCAGCGCAGCCGATGGCAAACCAATGCCAGGCGGTACGGGTGTAGCCCTCGACCAGCTCGTTCATTTCCGCGGTGATATCGATGAAATGGGCGCCATGCTCGCGGAGCGAGGCGGCAAACGCCCTCGCGTCGTGCAGGTCGCGCGGGGCGATCAGGCCGTAGCAGTTGCGGTCACGACAAAACAGCAAGGGGTCAAGCCGGGCACGAAAGAGTGGCGCGCTGACGTGGGCCGGGCTGAGTGGTGGCAGAGTGCGGCTGGCGGCGACGGCGTCAATGAACCGCCGGAACGCGTCGGGACGAAATGGCATGCCTGCCTGCGCCTCGGCCATGCTGGCGGCGAGCGTGCCGGCATTCGGCAGCATGGCCTGGCGGGCGAGCTGGCTCGCCACACTCGGCAGGTAGCGCGCGGCGAAATCGGCGCCGGCGAGAACCCTGCGGGCGGTCAGCGCATCGATGGCCGGCGCCAGCTGTTCCTGCTGTTGCAGCACGGCCTGGTCCGACCCCCCCTGCACGAGGCCGACCTGCACCGTATTGGGCGCGCCGAGGTCACGACGCAGTGCCGCATCCAACGCCAGGTCGCGCTCTGGGACCGGGCTGAGGGCGGCGAGACGGGTCTCCCAGCGCGGCCCCCCGGTCACGGCGAGCCCGGCGATCGCCGCAATAGCGAGGGCGCCGGCCCAACCGCGCCAGGCACGCCAGCGCTCCATGCGCAGAAGATGCGCGGGATCGCCACCTGAAACCGGTGCGAGGTTCGCAGCAACGATCAGGTGTGGCAGGACCCAGCGGGTCACCGCGGCGGCCGTGAGCAACCCGACCACCGCGAAACAGCCAAGTTGAGCGAGGCCCGGGACACCGGAGAACACGAGGCCGGTCAGCCCCAGCGCGGCGGCGCAAACCGCGAGCCGAAAGGCCTGGCCGATCCGTTGCAACGTGCCTGATGCCGGCTCGGCGAATTTGCGATGGCCGACCAACAGCACGGGATAGTCGAGCGTGATGCCGAGCATGGTGATGCCGAAGCCGATCGCCACGCCGTGCACGAAGCCGAACAGGATCTGTACCGCCAGAGCCGCGGCGGCGATGCCGAGCGTGACCGGGACAGCGACGAGCAGCAGCACCAAGACGGAGCGGAAACGCCAGAACAGGAGAGCGGCGAGCAACAGGGTCGAGGTGAGCGAGAGCATGGTGACGTCGGCGCGCATCCCCTCTGCGGCCTTGCGGGCGAACACGCCCGGACCCGCGACCAGCAGCCGGGCGTGCGCCGGATCGGCGGCGGCGAAGGCGGCCGCTATAGCCGCCGCGGCCTGCTGCTGGCCTTCCAGGTCGGTACCGATGGCGCGCGTCCGTGCCACAATCAAAGCCCGTTCACGGTGCGGCGCGAACCAGACGCCGTCGACCGAGCGCACCGAACTCGGCCCGCTCCACCGTTGCAGGAGGGCGAGGAAGGCGCCGGGGGGGTCGGCCAGCCCGAATTGCGAGACCAGGGGGGAAGCGGAAGATGCGAGGCCACGCAGCAGCGTCTCGAGGTTGGCCCGCAACGCCGGGGCGGAAAATGTCCGTGGCGTGACCCCGGGTGCCAGCAGGTAACGATAGCGGAGAAGCAACTGGCCGGTGTCGCTGCCGAGGAGGGAGGTGTCGCCATCCTCCACAAAGACGAACAGACGGTTCTGTGCAAGCGCGGTGCTCATGCTGCGGCTGATGCGGGCGAGCGTCGCGGGCGGCGCGCCTTCGACGCCGAGCATGATCAGGCTGGTGGCCGAGCCGGAACGAAGCTGCTCCAGCATCAAGCGCGCGCCGGGGGTCCGGCCGCGCGGCAGAAACTCCGCCATGTCGGTCTGGATCCTGACCTGCGACAGGACGAGGCCGGCGGTGAGCACCGCGCCCGCCAACGCGAGCACAATCGGCAAGCCGCGCCAGCGGCGCCATCCCTTCACGGCTGGGGATTGATCGTCATGCGGCTTTCGTCGCCGTTCGCCTGGACCGTCCGGATCGTGTGTGGCGTCGCACCGGTTCCGTCGATGACGATGAAGCGGATGAGCGACGCGACAGAGGGATCGCTCGGTGTCAAGGTCAGACGCCAGGCGGAGAGCTGACCGGTCATCGCGACCTGGTACCACTGCCGCAGGAGGGTCAGATCGCCCGAGAGCGTGCCGCGGATCGCATCGACCAGGGCGCGCATCTGCGGCTTGCTGTCGAGCGCGATGACGTGCGATGCCTGATCACCTTCCGCCAGCCAGAGCCGATCGCCATCGACCACCAGCTGCTCGGCATGCGGCGGCGCGGTGATCTTCGCGAAATAACTTGGGCGACGATAGACCAGCGTGCCCGTGGTGTTGATCGGCTGCGACAGGGCGGCGATTGACTTCATCTCGACGAACTGCGCGCGGCGCGCGGGGACGCTGGCGAGCGCCTGCATGAGACTATCGATCGGCGACGGAGAGTCCGCTGCCGCGACCGGGGGGCGGCACAGGTACGTGAGCGCGACGTAGAGCAGGAGACTCCGGCGCTGGTGACGTTCGCGGACGGTCATCCCAGAAGTCATAGAAGTTGAACCAGTTGAACGGGTAGCGGCGACAGTGGTGTTCCAGACGGCGGGTATAGCGCTCCAGCCACATCACGGTTTGTGCCGTGCGATCGCTCGGGTCCAGCGCGACGCGGTCGGCGAAATGCTCGAAACAGACCGTATAGCGGCGGGGGCCGGTGCGGACGCCAAAGAATAACACGACGGGCGCGCCGAGTGCGGCAGCGAGCCTGAGAGGGCCAGTGGGAAACGCGGCAGGGGCCCCAAGGAACGGGACAGCGAGCATTTTATCGCCCCCGGGTGCGCGATCCGCCAGGATGCCAACCATCTCGCCACGCTGCAGGCTCTCGCGCACGCGCAGCATGGAATCCGGTTTGCCGATGTCGATGATGTCCTGCTGGAGCGACGGATCCAGCGCCTCCACCAGGTTGGTGTAAGGGCCGCTGTTGTCGCGGTACATCAGCACTTTCACCGGTACTGGTGACTTGCGGCCGAAGCAGCGCAGCGCCTCGAAACTGCCGAGATGCGCACCGAACAGGAGGCAACCACGCGACTGCGCCAGCGCGTTGGTCAGATCAGCCAGTCCCGCCTCATCAATGACAAAGCCGCCGGTGCGGTTGGAGAGGAGAAAAATGCGGTCGTACAAGACGCATGAATAAGAGAAGATGTGGCGAAGAACGTCGGCCTCGGTCGGCGTTCGGGAAAGCACACGCGCGAGGAATCCGCGCGATGCCGCTCGCGCGTGCTGTGAAAACAGGAAGAAGTAGAGCGCAATCGGATGAATCAGCAGCTGGCCTGTTCGCCAGCCGAATGTGAGGGAGAGCCGGATCATCGCCCGTACCAGCCTCGCGTTGCCGCGTTCGCGGCGCTGGCTCCACGCCCGCGTGCTCACGTGGCGACGCCGAGACGAAGGCGGCAGCGCAGCACCGTGGCGCCGGCGGCCGTCGCGTTGAGACTGATGCGACCGGCACCAATGTCGGCGAATGTCACGCGGACTTTCTCGCCGAAACGGACGGGTGCGAGAAATTTCGCGGTCTCGAGATGAGCGACGCGGCGTTCACCCGCTTCGAGCAGCGGGACGATGGCCGCTTCCAGCAGTATCACGCCGGGCACCACCGGCCGGCCCGGGAAATGACCGGGCAGGCTCGGATGATCGGTGCCAACCGTGAAGACGTGCGGCAAAGCCATGGTCGGTTTCTCGGCGCGGGTTTGTACTGCGATCCGGATGACCGGGCAATCAGGGGTTGCGTGGATCAGCCCGCAACGCGGCGATCGCAGCGGCGGTCAGCTTACCCGTCTCGTTGCGCGGCAATCGATCGACCAGAACAACCCGCCTTGGCAGGAACAACGGATCGATCTGACGGCGCAGTTCGCGGAGGATGGCGTCGGCGCTACGTTGCGGCGCGACCGCAAAGACCTGGAGGCGCGCGTTAGGCTCGGTCTCAAGCTCGGCCGGCGCGATGAACTGGCCATCAATCACGCCGTCGATATTGCCCAGGATGCGGTTCAACTCGGCGAGCGATGCGCGGCGGCCGCCTAATTTGATCATGTCGGAGCGGCGGCCGAGCAAACGGAAGTGCCGTGGATCGAGCAATTCAATGACGTCGTTCAGCGGATGTGCTGCGGCGTAAGGCGCAGCGGCGCGAACGCATTGCTCCTCGGCGGCGCCCACGTGCTTGAGGCGCACGCGGGGATAGGTGTGCCACACGTCATCGCGTGTGGTGCGCCGACTGGCGATGGAACCAACCTCGGTCGCGCCGAAAATCTCGTGCACCTCGGTGTGCCAGCATTGCTCCGCGGCCGCGGCGAGTTCGCGTCCAAGAGGCGCCGTGGCGGAGACGACGCGCGCGAGCGGCGGAAGTTCGACCGACGCGCGCAGCAGGGCGGCAAGCTGCAGCGGCGTGGTCACCAGCACGCGTGGCTCAGGCATCGCGGAGAGCGCGGCCGCAACATCCTGTGGATAGAAGGCGGCGCCGCACCAGCTCGATACGCCGACATGCAACGCCAGCAGCACGGTGGTCTCAAAACCATACATGTGCTGTGGCGGCACCATGCCGACGATCTGGGCCGGATGATCGTCGGAAAAGCCGAAGCACGCGGCGGCGTCGAGACTGCGTTCGAACAACGCGCCCCAGCTCTTCGCGTGCGCGACAGGCTGCTCGGTGCTGCCGGAGGTGAAGACGATGGCCGCGACCCGTGTCGCGGGCAGCGTTGGCACCGCGCGCGGAACCCGAGCGGGCGACAGCGGGAATGGCGAGATCAGGTGCCGGGGAAGAGGGCAGTCCTGCGATGGGTCATCGGTCACGAGATAGACCCCGGGATACTGCTTCGCGAGGCTGCGCAGTTGCTCCGGCGAACGTTCGCCACAGAGCAAGGTGGTCTGCTGGCGCAACAGGGCGGCGGCAAAGGTCAGAGTGAACCAGAGCCGCCCCTGGCAGGCACTGATGACGAAGGGTCGGTCGGGCAACGCATCGGCGATGCGCCAGGCAGCGTGGAGAAAACTGCCAGCGGTCACGTCCTGGTCATGCAGGCGGAACACGATGTCCTGCTGCGGCCGACCGAGCAGCGGGAAGGCGGCTGGCAGAGACGTCATCGGCGCGGCGACCGGCAGAGAGCGATGGGGCGGCTCGCGTCAGCGTGTCCGATGGTCATTGATGTATCGGGTCAGATTGCGCAGCGAGGCGAAAACCTGTTGGGCGCGCCCTTCCTCGGACTTCAGCTCAAATCCGTAGGTGCGGGACAACGCAAGAGCAATCTCAAGCGCATCGATCGAATCAAGGCCGAGTCCGTCACCAAACAAGGGCGCATCGGAAATGATTTCTTGGGGCGACCGCTCCAGCTGCAACGCATCGACCAGCAATTGCGCGACTTCGATCTCGGTCGTTTCACCTTTGGCCTGGGTCATATGGCCGAGGTCCCCGCTGACCTGACGGGTCGCGCCATGTTGCTACTACGCATAGAATACCATCCGGGTGCCAACATCGCAAATCTTTGGCCTACCGGCCTTTCGTCCGCAAGATGTGCCACGAAAGCGCCGGTCGGAATAATTCCCTTGGCTCCGACAGCAGGCGGATTGTGATCGCGCCGCGGGATCGCGTGAACCTGGATGACGCAACAGGCGATCGCGCATCAGACCGATCGGCTCCAGAAATCGTGCTCTCAGTCGTCGCGTACGCAGCGCCGCCCGGCCCGAGACAGCGGTGCTGGCGCCGAACACGACGCGGCGACGGCCAGACACCGGATTGTGGCAGAGCGCGGTCCGTCGGTGCGAGCGACCAGAGTGCCGCCGACAGGAACAGCGGCACACCGGGGTGGCTCGGCCGCTTCCGCCGAAGCCGCGCCGGCGCGGTCTGACGGCCCGGTCGCGCGAGATACCGATGACGGGGGACGTGTTCAACGAACCGTTCAACGAACCGTGCAACGAAACCGTGCCAACGGCGCGCAAGGCGGGGCCGGCCGGCTGGTCCCTTGTGTCGGATTGCGCGCAGATGTGCTTGAGAGGGTGTGGTCCGTTGATGGGCCTGATTTGGTGATGGGCCTGATTAGGCAGTTTCATGGCGAAGAGGCAGCAGGGACGATGACCGACGCGATGGCCCGAGGCCGCATCCACCTGACGGTTGCCGAAGCGCGCGCGCTCGGGGAGGCCGCGATGCGTGGCGCCGGCTTCGACCAGGACGAGGCGCGCATCCTGACGGACCACGTCCTCGATGCCGCGCTCTGCGGCTACGAATATTCCGGCCTGCCGAAACTGTTGAACGTCGTCGACTATCCGGATTTCCGGCTGCCGCGGCGGCCGATCACGGTCGTGCGTGAGACGGCCACGACGGCGTTGCTCGACGGCGGCAACACCACGGGTATGCTCGCCGCCTATCGTGCCTCCGAGGTGACGATCGCGCGCGCGCAGGCAAACGGCATCGCGGTCGTTTGCCTCGCTAACACCTGGATGACCGGGCGCAGCGCTTACTATTGCGAGATGATCGCCCGCGCCGGCCTCGTCGTCATTCACACGGTCGCCGCGCCACCGGCGGTCGCGCCCTTCGGTGGCAGAGCCCCGGCGCTTGGCACGAACCCGATCGCCTTCGGCTTTCCAACACAAGGCGATCCGCTGGTCATCGACATGGGCACGTCGGCGTTCATGGGCACCGATCTGCAGTTCCGTGCCCGCCTCGGCACGCCGATCCCTGAAGGCGTGGCGCTCGGGCCGGACGGAGAGCCGACCACGGATGCGCGCGTCGCTCACCTCGGTGCGCTGCTTCCGTTCGGCGGTCCTGCGGGCGGCTACAAGGGCTTTGGCCTCGCCCTGGCGATGGACGCACTCGCGGCCCTGACTGCCGGCACGCGGCCGAAGGATGCGGTCAGCGGTTATATGTTCGTGGCATTTCAGCCGGACCTGTTCGTGCCGCTGGCAGATTATCGACGGGAAATCAGCACGCGGATTGCGACGATCAAGGCAGCGCCGCGGCAAGCGGGCGTCAGCGAAATCCGCATTCCGGGCGAACGCAGCTATCAGACACGTAAGCGCCGGATCAACGACGGCATCGAGATCGATCGCCGGATCCACGACGCGCTGAACCGCCTCGCCGGCGGACATCTTGACCACGGCGGTTGATCTCCGAAAAGAGCGGATTGGGCGGTCTGCTGGCCTATCGTCGGGCTTTTCCTCTCGCGCTGCGGTTACGGCCGGGGCGGCCCGCAACGCAACAACCGCCCAAGCCGCTCGCACGTTTTGTGGATGACACCTGCCGGTTCCTCTTCTAGCATCCGCGTGTGCGTGCCGAACGCACCGCACGGCAGATGAGGAGTGGCACAACCACTCCCGCAACGTCTGGAAAGCATCACGTCAACTCGGCGGAATTTCACGCCGCTCACGACGACACGCCAAGCGAGACCAATCGGCGACCCGAACCTGCGATAAGTGACGACTGCCGGAACACAATCCGCGTCGCTCGTGATCGGCACGGTTCCCCGGGATGGAGCAACCTGGGAGGTTCTGCATGTCTGGGTCTTTTGTCGGCAGCCGAACAGCCGTTCCAGCCAGCCGCGTACTCGGCAACAAGCTCGATAGCATTCCGTTCGGTGGCTATCACATCCTGATCATCCTCGCGCTCGGTCTCGTCGGATTTGTCGAGGGCTATGACCTCGCCCTCAGCGGCACCTTGCTCGTGCTCGCCAAGGGTCCGCTGCATCTGACCGGGCCGGAGGTCCGCTGGCTCGCCGTCGCCCCGACAATCATGATCGTCATCGGTGGGTTCATCGCCTCAGGCATGTCTGATCATCTGAATCGCAAGGTGATCATGCAGATCGGCGTGATCCTGACGACGTTCTTCACGCTGCTGATTCCGCTCGCTCAGAGCGGCATGCAGCTGATTGCCATTCGCATGGCAACCGGCATCGGCGTCGGGTTCGCCATCTCGGCAGCCTTCCCCATCGCCGCAGAGGTCATGCCGGCACAGCACCGGCGCACCTATGGTGCGATCTACGAGATCATGCTGGCCAGCGCGTTCACCCTGCTGCCGTTCGTCAGCTTCCTGCTGGCCGACGAGCCAAACGGCTTCCGGCTCGCGGCGTTGCCGGGCGGACTCGCGTTGTTCGTGGTGCCGGTCATCGTGCAGCTGGTGATCCCGCCCAGCTCGCGCTGGCTGCTGCGCCGCGGCCAGGTGCAGGCGGCGGTCGACGCGGTCAACGAGGTGATCCGGCGTGCGGGAAACCGCGTGCCGCCACTCAGCGTGGCCGAACTCGGGTCCGGCGTGGAGACCGCGCGCGAGGAACTGCCGTCCTTCTGGGCGCTGTTCGCGCCCGGCCAGTTCCGTTGGACGGCCGTCGGCATCATCGCCGGTGCCGCGGCGGGCACCGCTTACTACCTGATCGCGGTCCTGCTGCCGAAAGCCCTGCACGACCAGGGTGCGGCGGTGACCATGAGCTTCGGCATCAGCACGCTGGTATTCATGGCGACGATCCCCGGCAAGGCGTTCACCGCCTGGCTGATGGAGATTATCGGCCGGCGCTGGACCATCGCCTATGCGCTGGCCGGATCCTTCCCCGGACTCATCCTGATGGCGACGGCGCATCTGGCCGGTGACTACGCCAACGTGTTGATGAGCGCGGGGGCCATGATCACAGGCTTCACCGTGCTGTCGGCGTTTCCGGCGACGCGCGTCTATCTCTCCGAGCAATTCCCCACGGCCTTGCGCGGACGCGGGCACATCTTCGGCGAGGCGTTCGGCCGCATCTTCGCGGGCGTGCTGGCACCATTTCTGGTGGAACCGCACACCGGATCGGCGCCGATCTTCTTCGGCACGATTGTCGTCGTCGCGCTCCTGGGTGCGTTCGTGCCGCTGTTGTTCGGCAAGGAGACGGTCGGTCAACTCGAAGTGGTTGCCGAACTGACCCCCGAGTTCGCGTGAGCCCACGCGCCGCCGACGGGCATTCGTCGCCCCCTCCGGCAGAGAGGGCTGCGAGTAAGGGGTGCGCGTCGAGGGTGCGCGGATCGGCCTCGCACCCTGACTGCCCGCCGCTCCAGGAGGGCCGTCAGGGCTTCGCCCGCGATGCGCGCGCGTCAGCCCACCTACGGCTCCGCCGGCAGCTCCGCCGCTGTAACGTCATCGGCGACGACGGAGGCCAGATTGTCTCTGACCAGCACCAGTGCCTCGGTCAGCGAGTCGCGCACGCTGTCCGGAAGACCGACAAACGCCTCGGCACGGATCATCTGGTTGATCTCGAGGATACGCTCCAACACCGGCTGGGCTGCCTTGGTCAGCCACAGCGTGCGCACGCGGCGATCGGTGGGATGTGCACGCCGTTCCACCAACCCTTCCTCGCACAGTTTGTCGAGCAATCGCACGAGGGCGATCGGCTCGATGTTGAGCCAGGCGGCGACTTCCGCCTGGCTCACCCCTTCATGGCGTGAGATGTAGATAATCACCGTGGCCTGCCGCCGCGTGATCGGAAAGCCGTTCTGGCGCGCGCGGCGCTCGAAATGCCGCTTCAAGAGGCGCGCCACGTCCTGCACCAGGAAGCCGAAGGTGCGGCCGGCGGCGGTGTCGTCCGCCGCAAGGCGCAGATCGTCGTTCATTCGCCCGGCCCCTGCTGGTCGCGTGCGACCGGAACAGGGATCCGCTCCATCAGCATGCCGGGTTCGGCCAGCATGTCCGCCACCCGTGACGGACGATGCGAGCGGCCGAGCCAGCGACTGAATCGCTCGAGATACAGATAGATCACCGGTGTGGTGTAGAGTGTCAGCCACTGCGACACCAGCAGTCCGCCGATGATCGCGATACCGAGCGGGCGGCGCAGCTCGGACCCCGCACCATGGCCGAGCGCGATTGGCATGGCGCCGAACAAGGCCGCGAACGTCGTCATCATGATCGGTCGAAAACGCAGCAGGCAGGCTTCAAAGATCGCGTCCTGCGGGCTCTTGCCCTCGAGGCGCTCAGCCTGCAACGCGAAGTCGATCATCATGATCGCGTTCTTCTTCACGATGCCGATCAGGAGGATCATGCCAATGATGGCGATCACCGTCAGGTCATAGTGCAGCACCATCAGCATCAGGAGCGAACCGACGCCGGCCGACGGCAAGGCCGAAAGAATGGTGATCGGATGGATATAGCTCTCGTAGAGGATGCCCAACACGATGTAGACGACCAGGATGGCCGCACCGACCAGGAGCGGCATCGATGAGAGCGAGTCCTGGAACGCCTGTGCCGTGCCCTGGAACGATCCTGCCACCGTCGCCGGAATGTTCAGGCGGTCGGCGAGCTTGTCGACCGCATCGACGGCCTGTCCCAGCGACTTGCCGGGTGCGAGGTTGAACGACAGCGTGATCGCCGGGAACTGGCCCTGGTGGCTGACCGACAGTGGTTGCAGCGTATTGGTGAAATGCGTGAATGCGCTGAGCGGAATCTGCGCGCCAGTCGGCCCCGGCACATAGATTTTCGACAAGGCGTCCGGATCCGTGCGGAACGGCGGCGCGAGCTCGAGGATCACCTTGTACTGGTTTGTCGAGGTGTAGATCGTCGTGATCTGCCGTTGGCCGAACGCGTCATAGAGCGTGTTGTCGATCAGTGACGCCGACACGCCCATACGCGAGGCTGCGTCGCGATCGACCTCGATCGCGATAGTCGGTGCAGCAATCTGCTGGTCGGACGCCACATCCTGCAGCTCGGGCAGTTTTCTCATGCCGCGTTCCAGGATGGGCGCCCAGTGGTTCAGTTCGGCGGCATTGGTGTCGGTCAATGTGTACTGGTACTGCGTGCGGCTGAGGCGCCCGCCCAGGCTGATGTCCTGACCGGCCTGCATGAAAAATCTGGCGCCGGCCACCTTTGCCACCTGAGGCCGCAGCCGTTCGATCACCTGCTGCGCCGAAACGTCGCGTTCATCGAACGGCTTCAACTGGAAGAACACCCGCGCGGTATTCTCGGTCGGGTTATAGGCATAGGCGCCGCCCAGCGAGAACACGTGCTCAACGGCCGGATCCTTGCGGACTATGTCGATGATCTCGGCTCGCAGGGCGTTCGTCTCGGCGAACGACGCGTCCTGCCGCGCATCGACCTCGCCGAAGATGAAGCCGGTATCCTGCGCCGGGAAAAACCCTTTGGGAATGATCACGTAGAGGTAGCCGGTGACGACAATCAGCCCGAGGGTTGCGGCCAGCATCAACGGCTGATGTCGCAGCACCCAGCGCAGACCACGCTCATAGGCGCGGAGCATCCAGTTGAAGCCGGCCTCCGCGACCCGGTGGAACGTCCCGCCGGCGTTTTCATCATGCCGTTTCAGGAACAGCGAGCAGAGCACCGGCGTGAGCGTCAGCGATATGAACGCCGAGGCAACCACGGCGACCGCGACCGCGACCGCGAATTCGCGGAACAACCGGCCGATGATGCCGCCCATGAAGAAGAGGGGGATGAAGACAGCGATCAGCGAGAACGTGATGGAGATGATGGTGAAGCCGATCTGTCCGGCGCCCTTCAGCGCCGCGTTGTACGGGCTTTCACCGTTCTCGATGTAGCGCACGATGTTCTCGATCATCACGATCGCGTCGTCCACCACGAAGCCGACCGAGATCGTCAGTGCCATCAGCGAGATATTGTCCAGGCTGTAGCCACCGCCAAAGAGGATGGCAAGTGTGGCCAGGATCGACAGCGGCACCGCCAGGCTGGGAATGATCGTTGCCCACACGGTGCGCAGAAAGAGGAAGATCACCAGCACCACGAGGCCGATGGTGATGATCATCGTCATCTCCACATCGTGGATCCCCGCCCGGATCATCAACGAGCGGTCCGACATCAGCGAGATATGCACCGACGGTGGCAGCGCGTCCTGCAGCTTCGCCATCGTCGTCTCGATCTGCTTGACCAGTTGCACCGTGTTGGCGCCATCGGCGCGCATAATGGCGATGCCCTCGGCGGGCTGGTTATTGTACCAGGCGCCGACATAAAGGTTCTGAACCGAATTGACCGCCTGGCCGATATCTTTCACCCGCACCGGGGCACCGTTGCGATAGGCAATGATCACGTTGCCATATTGTGCGGCATCGAAGAGCTGGTCATTGGTGTCGAGCGTCGTCACCTTGTGCGTACCCTCAATTGATCCCTTCGGATCGTTGATGGTCGCCGCCATCAGGGCGTTGCGCACGTCTTCCATGCCGATACCGCGCGCAGCCAATTCGCCGGGATTGACCTCGATGCGCGCGCCATATTGCTTCTGTCCGAAGACGGACACCTGAGCGACGCCCGGCACGGTTGAAAGCTGCTGCGCCAGATAGGTGTAGGCATAGTCATCCAGCCGGTACGGCGGGATCGCGTCGGAGTGCACCGCGTAGATCAGCACCGGAAAGTCGGCCGGATTGACCTTCTTGTAGGTCGGCGGGCTTGGCAAATCCGCTGGCATCAGGGCGCTCGCGGCCTGGATCGCCGTCTGCACATCCTGCGCCGCGCCATCGATGTTGCGGCTCAGATCAAACTGCAGGGTGATGGTCGTCGTGCCAGTGCCGCTCAGCGACGTCATCTGTGCCAGTGACGGGATCGCGGTGAACTGCTGTTCGAGCGGCGTCGCGATCGCCGAAGCCATCGTCGCCGGGCTGGCACCCGGGAAGGAGGCGGTGACCGTGATGGTCGGGAAATCGACGCTTGGCAGTGCCGCGACCGGCAGCAACGTATAGGCGAGGATGCCGAACACCAGAATGCCCAGCATGAGGAGGGACGTGGCGATCGGCCGGCGGATGAAGGGTTCCGAGATGCTCATGGCCGGATGGCTCTCACCCTGCCTTGGCCGGCAGCAGGCGGACCCGGGCGCCATCGATCAGGCGGTACTGGCCGGCGACCACAACGTGCTCGCCCGGCGAAAGGCCCTTGCCGATCACCGCAAGTCCGTCCTGCTCCGCGATGATATCGACGTTGCGCCGCTCAACCGTGTCGTCCTTGCTGATGACATAGGCATAGTCGCCGTCCGGCCCCTGTTGCACCGTCTGCGCCGGTACGGTCGGCATCCCCTTTCGGACGCGCAGAACCAGGCGGAGATTGACGAACTCGCCCGGCCACAGACGCTCATCGAGGTTCGGGAATGTCGCCTTCAGATGGATCGTCCCGGTGCTCTGCGCGATCATGTTGTCGATCAGCGTCAGCTTTCCCGCGCCAAGCTGCGTCTTGTTGTCACCTGCGAGCGCAATCACGTCGAGCGGCGCCTTCGCCTGGTACTGACGGATCTTGTCAAGGTCGTTCTGTGGCATGGTGAAGCTGACAAAGATCGGTTTGAGCTGGGTGATCGTCACCAGAGCCGTGTTGTCGGTCGCATGCACGAGGTTGCCGATATCGACCAGACGCGCGCCGAGGCGACCGTCGATCGGCGAGCGGATCGCGGTATAGCCGAGATTGACGCGTGCCGTGTCGATCTGCGCCTCGTCGCCTTTGATCGACGCGGTGAGCTGCGCCACCAGACCCCTTTGGTCGTCGAAGCTCTGCCGGGTCTGAAAGCCCGGACCGACCAGCCGGCCGTAGCGCACCAGGTCGGTCTGCGCCGTTGCCAGCTGCGCCTGATCCTTCTCTTTGGTCGCGAGCGCGAGCGCGAGAGCCGCCTCGTACGGACGAGGATCGATCTGGTAGAGGAGGTCGCCCTTGTGGACCTCCTGGCCCTCGTTGAACGCGACATTGACGATCACGCCATCCACCTGGCTTTTCACCGTCACGGTATTGAATGCCTGCACGGTGCCGATGCCGCTCAGATATTGCGGCACATCGCGCACGGCGACCACGCCGGGGGTGACCGGGACTTCCGGCGGGGCCGCCTGCGCCCTGGCGGCGGGAGCGGCATCCAGGCTGAGCCGCCACCACGCAACCGCCGCGAGGCACAGCAAAAGTCCAATCCCGCCGAACCAGCGTCTCGCCATTCCAGGACTCTCCCAGTCAATCCGGCTCTTCCGGGCGCCTGCGAGGCCTTCCACGCATGCCGGTGATCTCCCTGACAGGGTCAGTATGCGACATATGTCATAGACAATCTATACGGCCATCGTGACAATGCGCCCATCTCGCACCGGCGTGAGGCCGCTACTGCCGGGGCGGTACGTCGATCTGGGCGCAGTTGCTCCGGCCTGCCATCAGGCAGTCTTCGCGCTCGGATTCCGTGCGCAGCTCGCGGACCAGGACAATCGCGATGACTGCGAGAGCCAGAACGATGGCCAATGCAATCAGCGCGCGTGTCCGCGTCTGCTCCTGCTCCTGCTCCTGCTCGTCATGGTGGGGACGATTGGCCATTGCCGATCCAGGTAAGGAAGCGAAATCCGAAGCCGGCACAATGACCATGCCGGCCCGCGGCCGCAAGACGTGCGGGGAGGGGCTTCGACACGGCCCCGCGCTGGACGCCCGGTGCGCGCCGGGTCGTATCGTCATCGTCGGGATGGGAGCGCATCCCGAGAGCGCCTCCGGCGTCCCGCGGTTGCCCGGAGGGCGCCTCAGGGGCCGAGGTCCACCACCCGCACTCGGCGGTTGCGTGGCTCCGGCGCCTGCGGCGGCGTCGGCACTTCGAGGCCGGCCTCGCCCATGCCCACAGGCTCGAGCCGCGCCCGTTGCACGCGGAACTTGCGGGTCAGGTAATCGACGACGGCCGCGGCGCGTCGCTCCGACAGCGGCCTGTTGTCGGCCGCTCCGCCGACGGTGTCGGTATGGCCCTCGATGCGAAAGCGGTCGCGGGCCAGCTCGCTGCTGTTCATTGCCGTGCCCAACTCGTCCAGCGTCGCTCTGGCTTGCGGCGTGAGTTGAGCCGAGCCAGCGGCGAAGTCGACGGTCAGACTGGCCGAAGGAGCACTCATCCCCCTCGCGGGCGGGGCACCCGGGCGGGTCGGCGCGGAATGCGCCTGGTCGGGCGCGGCACGCATCACTGTTTCGGGTGCCGGTGAGGCCACCGGCCGCGCGTTCAGACTGCTGTCGCGCGTGCCGCCGGCCGACAAATCGCCGCCAGCCCCGAGCGAATGAATGATCTGATCGGCCGGGGGATTGCCCTGTGCAAACCCGGGTACTGCAGCGGAGACGAGCGTGGCTGCCATCAGTGGTGCGATCAGACCACGCACGTCGGTGTCCTCGCGCCGGCAAGGCGGGCTCTA
>JASHQG010000241.1 GCA_030037665.1 Acetobacteraceae bacterium | reverse complement strand
TTTCTGGCCTCCGGCATCCCCGCCGTGCACGTTCAGCCGGTCTGGCCTTTCTCACGCCGTCTGGTGCTGGGCCTGTTGGCCGACCCGGGCGCGCGCCTGATGTTGCTGCGCGCGTTCGTACCCAGCCTGATCGCGGGCGCTCTGGTGGCGGCCGGCTGGCGCTGGCGCCTTATCTTCTGGCCAGCGCTGGCGGGGCTGGCCGCGTGCCTTGTCCTGGCCTGGCTGCACATCGAACCTCGGGTGACGGTGGCGGCCTATCCGACCACATTCGACGTCTCGCCCACGGGCTTCGCCGCCGCCTCGATCGTGCGCGGCGCTGGCCTGTTCGCGACCGATTGCGCCATGTGCCACGGCGCCAACGCGCAGGGCGACGGCACGCGCGCGAAATCGCTGGCGGTAGCATTGCCCGACCTGACCACACCGGATTTTTGGGTCACGATGCCGGGGGACCTTTACTGGGTCATCTCACACGGCATCGAGGCATCGCGGGGTGCGTCTGCCATGCCTGCCTTCGGCAGGCGACTGTCGAGCGGCGACATCTGGTCGCTGATCGACTTCCTCAAGGCAAACAACGCCGGCTTCAGCATGCGCACCAGCGGGATGTGGAACCACCCGGTCCCGCTGCCGCGGTTTGACGCGATTTGCGCCGACGGTTCCGCGATCGACCGCGACGACTTGAGCCACAAGGTCGTGCACCTCATCGCGGCCGACCATACCGTGACGCCGCCGCCCGCGCCGCCGGGCGTCCCGCTGGCCACAATCGTGCTGGTGCACGACAAGTCAGTGAAGCCGGCTGGCACCGCCTGCGTCACCCTCGGGTCCGCGGCCTGGCACGCGTTCGCGCTGCTCGTGGGGGAGAAGCCCGAGGCGCTGGCCGGCACGGAGGTGCTGGTGGATCAGAACGGCTGGCTGCGGCTCAGATGGCGGCCGGGGGATCCGGGCAACTGGGACCAGGGATCAGCGCTGGATGCAGCGATCCGCAGCATTGCCGCGCACCCGCTCGCCCTCACCGCGGGAGGCGGTCATGGCCAGCTCCATTGATGCGGCGAACGCCCCATTGGGGCCGGACGTTGCGGACCACAATTCGAAACTGCAGGAGACCTGTCATGCGCTCATGGCTCATCGCACTGTTGATACTGCTTCCGGCGGTCGCGCTCGCGGATCCGACGGGCATCCGGGTCGACCATGTCTGGTCGCGCGCGATGCCGGCCGGGGCCACCGGCGTCGTCTATCTGACCGTCACCAACACGGGTGCGCCCGACACGCTGACCGGTGTTGCATCGCCCGTTGCCGCTTCGGCTGGACTGCACGAGACGATCGACGACCATGGCGTGATGAAGATGCGTCCGGTGGCAAGCCTGCCGGTCGTGCCGGGAAAGCCGGTCAGGCTGGCACCAGGCGGCTATCACATCATGCTGATGGGTCTGAAGCGGGCGCTGGTTGCCGGCACGTCCTTCCCGCTCACGCTGACCTTCACCAAGGCGGGCACGGTCGCTGTCACCGCAACGGTGCGGGGAGCGGGCACCGCCATGCCGGCGATGCACCAGGGCAGCGCAGGCCCTGTCAACATGCACGGCATGTCCATGGGCGGGTCCGGGCCGAAGTGAGTGTCTGCACGGAACGCGTGCCATCGGATGGCAGCGAATGGCGGAACATTGTGAATGAGCTTTGCGTCCCGTGGGCGTCGCCGTTGCGGGCGGGTCGGCAGCCGTCGCGGGGTGTACCGCGCCGACAGCCCGGGCAGCGAGGCTGGTTCTGCTCGCGTGGCGCGGCTCCGCACGCCGGCAAGCTGGTTGATGCCACAGCGATCTTCCGCGACCGGGTTCGTTCGCACACTGGCCATCGATTGCCGCGACCGGCATGCGTCGAGCACGCCACCTGTCAGTGCGGTAGGAAGGGGCGATGAAGACCACCGCCAAACGCGGCGCTGCACAGGCGTCCACGGTCTCCTATGCCGCCCTCGGGCTGCTCGCCGGCGTGCTGTTGCTCGGCACCGGCGGCGTGCTGTGGCTGACCGCGAGCGGTGACGGGCCTTCGATCGGCGGGGCCTTCACGCTGGAGAACGATGCGGGGCAGATCGTCACGGCAAGGGATTTCCGCGGCAAGTACATGCTGGTGTATTTCGGTTACACGGTTTGTCCCGACGTATGTCCGACCGCTCTGAACGCGATGACGGCGGCGCTGCAGAAACTGGGACCCAAAGCAAGGGACCTGACGCCGATCTTCATCACCGTCGATCCGGCGCGCGACACGCCAGAGGTGGTGCGGCGCTACACCGCGGCGTTCAGCCCGAACCTGATCGGGCTGACCGGCACGCCGGCGGAGATCGCAAAAGTTGCCAGGGAATACCGGGTGTACTATGCCAAGCACGTCACGGGCCCGGGGCCGGACGACTATTCCATGGATCACAGTTCGATCATCTATCTGATGGGCCCCGACGGACGGTTCATCGCGCCAATACCAGCGGAACAATCACCCGCGGCAATGGCGGCAGACATCGAGAGACGGCTGTCATAGAGGCTGCGCGAGAAACTTTCGGCCGGAGTTGACAGCGGGACAGCGAGCCGCGCGCAAGCACCGGTTCAGGCGGAATTGCCCGGCTCGCCAGCCGGTTCGCCAACACGCCGTGGCTCATCGATGCCGTCATTGCGGGACGCAGGCGTGGTCTGTCTGATGATCGACGCGACGCGTTTCGATCCGGACAAGATGGCCCGGATCGTGCGGCCCCAGCGTCCGTGCCAGCCACGCTTTGCTGTTGCGTCCTAGCGCCTGTTGCCGGGGTGATCCCTGACTGCAGCGAACCCCTGGCGGAGCCGCTGCAGGAGCGAGTCAAGCGTCCGAAGTTCATCAGCCGACAGTGCCGCGAAAGCGGCACGCAATGAGGTGACGTTGGAGT
>JASHQG010000240.1 GCA_030037665.1 Acetobacteraceae bacterium | reverse complement strand
ACGCCGAAATTTGACAGGGGATAGGCAACACCCGCTTTCGTGTAGAGGCAGCCATTGCCGTCATAGGTGCAGGGCAGCTTCGCATCCGGATATTTGTCTTTGTCGAACGCAAACGGATCGGGCTGCGTATGACCGACAAAGACCGAATCGGACACGATGCCCCAGTATCCGCGGGGAAGATTTGAACGCCGATAATCCCCCCCGGTCACGAATGTGACGCCGGGGCCCTGTACGTCGCTGAGGAACGCATGGTCGAGCAACAGAAAACCACTGCGTAGCCATATTGCCGAGAAATTGGTCTCTGCCCAGTTGAACTGTGAGGTTAGGTGGGAGAACACCGATGGTGCACAGTCTTTCGGATCCGCATAGCTGCAGGGTGGAACCTCCTGGCAGGAGCCCGAATCATCGCAGACCGTGGCATGCCGGTTGCCGCCGTACCGAGGGAAATACATCCGGCTAGCCATCGACTCCTGTGTTTCGTCCACGGGGGTCTGCAATCCTGTATTCCGTGGATTTTTTATTCGATTGATTCTACCATTCGCGACCGAGGTGCATGGTGATCCATCGGTGACGGATAGCGCGTGCTCCGCGGTCGAACAGTAATTCTTGTAGAACAGCCTGACCGGTGACATGCCGGCCCTCGTCGAAACAGGCACGGTCGGCCCTGCCCGATCCGCCTGGATTGCCGAATAACCCGACCACGCCATTGCTGTTGGTGTGGCCATATTGGTTTCCACCATGTCATGATTGGCGGCCGACACATACCAGTAGCACGCGCCACAGGCGCCAGCTCCCACTGCCATATTGCCAGCGAGAGCGTTCCAGCCATTGGTAATCCAGAATACCGTCGGATAGGAGGAATCGGAATTGTACTTCAATGGCCTTTCGTTACTGTAATTGTCCGCCTCCAACAGGCCGGGGATCCGCCGCGGATTGTCGCTGCTTTCCACCGCCGCCCGCGCATCGATGCCGATATCGGAATAGAACTTGTTGTCGGTCTCCGTCGCATCCTCGAGAAAGTAGCCATGGCCGATGGACTTGAAGCCGACATTGCGGGCCAGCGTGACGCCCAGGGTGGAGTGAAGCACGAACCACCGCGTCATGGACTCATTCACGGAGGAATCGATGACGTAGGTATCTGCCGGCACACGCCGGGCGATGTGGAAATGCACCGGATAGCGGCCGAGCAGACCGCCCTGGCCGAGTTGCTTGAATTCCACCCCCTGGATTTGAACCCGATTGAAACCCTGGCGGAACACCACATGACCGCCGTACATGTAGGATGGACCGGTCTTGGCCGGATCGGGGAACTGTTCATCGGGTGCGTCGCCCGCCGAGACGACGCGGATACTGCGCGTCAACAATGCGACGGCAGCACGGGTTTCGGCCGTCTTAAGAAACGCCGGATCGGAGCCGTCCACATTTTCGAAGGCGGTGCGGAAGGCGGTCGGAGCAGTCCCGATCTTGGCGCCGATATCGTACTGTTTGTCGGAGTGATCGTATTCCAACGCTTCGTTCAGCCGAATCGTCGAACCGGTTGCGTCCGAGGTTGCGTTCAAGGTCAGCTTGCGAACCTCGTAATGGTCAGGGAAATAGTCCGTCGGTGTGACCACAATCTCATCGCCCGCCGTCCAGTCATCACCGACATTGCGATCGAGCTTCAACTCGTTCGCGCCCTTGTCGTACTGGGCCAGCCGCGTCCAATCAGCTCCCGAATTGGTGATGATGGGTTCCTCGTCCGGTGTCAGCTCTTCCGGCTGCTTCAGCAGCACGGCGATGTCGCCGATTCGTCCCGGACTGCCTTGAGGCGCCGCCGGGTTCGGAGCATGCGTCAGGCTGGTACCCTTGAGGCCGCGCAACTGCAGCGTACCACCGTAGGAGACTGCCAGCACCTTGTAGCCAAAATAGCCCTGCTCTGGATTCGGGGGCTCATTCGGCATGTTGAGATTCGTATCACCATGCAAAGGGCCGTATCGGTAGAAGCGATCCGTTACCCCGCCCGGCAGTTGACGGTCAGCTGTCCCGTTGGAATTCCAGACATCCAGAGGGATTCCACAAGCACCACTGACGGCGTTTCCCTGTGAGTCCGTCAGTGGCGACGCGCAGGGTACGCCCGCCCCCTCCGTCTGGGTCGGGTCGTTCTTGCGCGGGTCCGGACCATACAGGTGGATGGTCAAGGTCTTTCCGTTCGTGCCGTACGGCTCATCGACGCCCGCCACCATCTGACCCCCGTTTTCGATGATGATCGACGTGGCCCAGAAATCCTGGCTCGTTGCCGAGGAGGCCGCCGGCGGCTCGACGAAGATCAAGCTGCCGCCAGCGATGATGTTGACGTGATTGTAGTAGTAGAGCGTGCCGGTTAGCTCACAGGTGTGCTCGACCAGAAGATCCGGCGGGTCCGCCCCGATAGGGCGTGCCTTGTTGGTCACTTCGCCATTGCATATGTCCGGGGCGGCATAGCACGGCGCAATCAGGCCGAATGAGACGATCCCCAACACCGCCAACGCCAAGAAATTACCGAACGACAACAATCTGCGCGACCGATTTACCTGCTCAACCTTCTCCATCGAGCGACTTCCTTCCGTGGAGCGCACGGTGTTCACACCACTCCAATTCGCTTGTTGGGACGCCAGCGGCTGTGGATTTGAGAGAAATCGAGACCTGTGCCGAGAGCGCCGTCGGATCCGGCGAGTCGCACGCCGTTGTGGACCGCCCCGTTATCGGAGCCGATCATAGCGCCTGATGGCATCATCCCCACCCGTCCCTGTTCGTCGACGCCGGCGTCAAACGCCAAGCCGAGCTATTCCCGGTCTGCCTGCGGCGATACCACCACGACATTAAACATTGGGTAGTATGATGGCAAATAGAAAATTGAGGCGCGGTTGTTATATCCTGGGAGACGATGCGACCCTCGCACAGCCAGCGCCGTGCAGGGTTCTCCGACCGAATGGGCCACTGTCGGCCTGCCGTTTGAACTGAGAATATTGGCTCAAAATTCAGAGATCGGCCTCGGCAGTGGGAAAGTTCTAAACTGCATGGCGCCGCGTCAGGACGCTGACCCGTTTCGTTGGGATGGAGGCGATCATAAAGTGCGTGGTCAGGCTTGAGGCGAAAAACAGCAGGGGAAACGTGGAGACAATTGAGGTCAGCAGGCTCGAGCGGAGCGTCGTCGGGCTCACGACGGAGGAGGTGGATCTGACGCCGGCGGAAGAAAAACCTGCCCGGCGACCTCGCGCGCCTGGTCTCCCAAACGCTGATGGAGGAATCCACCATATCTGCTCATATGTGTATATGGACTGTATGAAGTTTTGGCGTCTGTGTGATCAGCGAACCCGCGAGATCCAGACGCTGCTCGGGACCATCATCGTCGACGCGCAGCAGGTCAGCGTATGCCCCTGCAGAACTGTCTGGGGTGTCGCGAACGTCTCCTGGTCACCCCTGGCGGAGCGCTGCCGGACCAGTGCACGCCCGGACCTCGGCGATCTCAGGCGGAGCTGAGCACGCGGGGTTCCTATCGCTCGCACGACAGTCGCAATTTTCCTACTGCCGATCACCGAATCGCCTGAATCTATGGCGGACCATGAGTCCAAAATCATGGTCTGGTTATGCGATTGTTGAGACGAAGCTGGAAATATTGGCGTCGGCACCGCGGGATGTGAAGGGTTGGATGCGGCAGCTGTCCGCGCAGGAGCGAGCAGCTGCGAATGCCGGCTTTTTTGGATCGATTGCTCAGCAACGAGGGGCGTAAGACGGGCTGGATGCGCGCGGAAGCGGCGGGTGATGCTGGCCCTTGGCGGCAGCAGGAACTGCCCGGACGAGGCCGTTGAGATGCCCATGCGCTGCGCGATCTTGTACGCGAGTATGTCGTTGAACATGTGGGCGATGATGACGCGGTTCTGGTGATTCATGAAACCAGCCTCCCGAAGCAGGGCAAGAAATCGTGCGGTGTGGCGCGGCACGACACACGGGGTCTGCGGGCAAGATCACCAACTGTCAGATTGGCGTCTTTGCCACGTATGCATCGCGCCGTGGCCGCTCATCCCATAATCGGGCACTCTATTTGCTGAAGAGCTGGACCGACCACCCGATACGCCTGGAGGTGACCCATGTTCAAAGGATATCGGCTTTGCGACGAAGCCAAGACTGGCGGCACGGATGACCTCGCGTGCCGCGGCCTACGTGCCATTCCGCTGGGTGGCCGCAGACAGTGTGTATGGCGTTGGTAACGTCGAACGCCATCTTCGGCACTGGGGAAACGGTCACATGCTTGGGGTCGACTCAACCCGTGTGCTTCGATCCTGGTGCAAGAATCGACAGGTTGCCTGCTCGGTTGCCGAGATTGCCAAGACGCTTGAGCCATTGGATTGGAAGCGCCGGTCGGCAGGAGAGGGTACAAAGCGACCACGCCCCCATGACTGGTGCTATCTCGAACTCGCCGATCTTGATGCAGAGGAATTCAACGAAGCAAATCAGGGGCTGTGGATCCGAGGTGTGCCGATGCGGCGGAACATCGATGATGGCAAACTTGCTCACTCCACGACTTGATGTCCTGCAGGAACCGCGATTGGAACTTTGGTGAATGTCGAAGGTCATCGTTGGTCGATCGAAGGTGTGCGCAGAAGCGCACGGAAAGGAGTTCAAAATGGACTTATCGACCGTGAGCGCCAGCTGCCCAGGAGATGAGGGATGCGCGCGCCGGGTTTACCCGTACCCTCGATACGGCTCGCGATCATTGTTGGAACCACTCTGTTCCTTCTGCGGCAGGTTAGTGGAATTAGCTCGGTGATTTACCACGCACCAACTATGCTCCGCCACGCGGGGCGGTGCTCTTGTGCGACCGGATCCGGCTGGTGCAGAGGGTGTAGAATTGGCCGCACACAACCGTAGGAGCCTCCATGCATCTTCCTGCAATCAACCCGCTGACGGCTGGCGCCGTCATCCTGGCGACCGCCGCCACGGACGCGGTCTACGTCCGCTTTACGAGTGCCGTGGTCGTACACAGACGAATCGGCGCGGCTAACTGGAGCGGCCTCTGGTATCTGCTGTCCTCCTTCGCGGTGATCAGCTACACCAACAACTGGATCTACGTGATTTTCGCCGCGCTTGGGTCCTGGATCGGCGCATTCATGTCGCTGACTTTCATGCATCCTTCGCCGCGGGTACCGGTTGGTTCGGCCCCGGACTGACTATAGACCCGACTCAGACCCGACACGCAGCCAGCTGGAGCGTAGCGTAAGCACTGACGTAATTCGTTGATCCGACTCAACGACCACTCGTCTGGCACCCGGAAGTCGATGACTATCGGGACCGCATCACATGCATTGACGGGTTGGCGCGGCGCGCATTGTGTGGGCATCACCGCAATGATCTCAAGCTTTACCTTACCTATCAATCCGGAGCTGCTGCCGACTTGCGATTGATGTTCGCGCGAGAAAGAGCTTGTTGTGCGTTCCTGAGCTTCGCTCTGCAACAGGACCCGGGTT
>JASHQG010000239.1 GCA_030037665.1 Acetobacteraceae bacterium | reverse complement strand
AAAAGAGCGGGCCCGAGACGTGTTGATGAATTTTTTCATGAATTTGTAAATTCAGGGATGGAGCACGACCGTGCGCGTCCCGAGGCATCGCACGCACTTTCACGGCGAGTGTCAGATTCCGGAGTTCATACACGTGCGGTGCGACCCGGCTCGGCGGTGCGGCAGCGGCCGGCCGTTTGACAGGATGGTCTGCTGATGGCTGGACGACGCAAAGCGACTGGAAACATTGCCGGAATTTCCGTCCATGATGCCGCGTTTTTTGGGCGACCGGCACGGGAAATCGTTTGTGATGCGGTGCAAGGGGGCTCGCCACCCGAGCCGGTGTGCGATGGCTCAATCATCGCTCCCACCAGTCCTCCGGCGCCCCGCACCCGCTCGGCAAGTTCTGAAGTTTGGCAGCGCGCACTCGGTCGTTAAGATACTTTCGCTGTCCGCGCGGCGAGGATATATGTCAATAGCCGAACAGGACCAGGGAGCCTCACAATGTATCGCCGCGCTTTGCTACTCGCTGCCACGGCCGGGTTCGTGCCGACGCTGGCCATGGCGGATGAAAGCATCGCCGGGCAATGGCAAGCCCATCAGCCCGGCAACATCGTCATCGCCATGGACATACTTGCCGACGGCTATTGGACCAGCGAGACCGTGCAGAACAACAAGGTCGTGGCCCAAATGGCGGGAAGCTACGAACAGAAGAAGACCGGCAAGAACAGCGGCACGCTGGTGTTCACCCCCGTGAAATCCAAGGTTTCGGAGGAGCATGGTGCCGCCCAGGTTGAGACCGACAATTACTCGTTGAAGAGGCGGGGAACCGAACTGCATCTGGTGTCCGCCGGCAGCGACCCGATGGTGTTCAGGAAGCAGGCCTACGCCAAGTAAAGGGAGGATCACCAATGCGGCGTCCACTTATCATGGCAGCAACCGTTCTCGGGTTCGCTGTCGCGTCGACATCGGCGAACGCGATCGGCTGTTTCAGCGGCGCCGTTGCGGGAGCCGTGGCGGGTCACATGGCCCATCACGGCGTGCTTGGGGCAATTGGCGGGTGCATCGCCGGCCACGAGTGGCACAAGCACCAGATGCGGCAAGCAGACATGCAGAATCGTCAGGCTTACGTCCAGCAACGGCAGCAACAGGATCCGAACTACAAAGATCCCTGGTCGCAGTCCGACTCGCAGTCCACCTCGCCATCGAACGCGCCGCCGAAGTCGCAGTGAATGCGGTCAGCGGGCGATCAGTCCCGCTGTGCACCGGCAGGCTGTTTTCCAACACGTCTGCCGGATTGCGCTGCCTTCGGTTCCAGTTAGCTGCGCAGCGGGCTGCCGCCACGCCCGTTTGTCGAGGAAAGCTGAGACACGGCAGGTATGGCAACGTCCATCCAGGCCTCTCGGTAAGGCGCGGGCGCCGGCCTGAATCCATCGGCGAGCGGGAGGACGCGAGGCGGTTTGCATGAAGGTCGCTCTGACCTTGAACGCCGCAGTCCGAGTCGCCGAGGCGGCCGCTGAACCGCTGGCTCAGCTTGCCATCCAGATCGTGAGCACCATGGCCCGCACGCCGGATTGCTTGCGTGACCTCCTCAACGTGCCGTGGCGCCGCTGATGCTAACTGCTGGGTACAGACCCATTCGGCGTCGCTTGGTCAACAGCGTGCGGCAGCAATTTCGCGACCAGCGGAAGCAGTGTATCCGTGCTAAGGCCGGTGCGGTCGACCAGCGCCTTAACCTGGTCGTTCGATAGTAATTGCTGCACCTGATCAGCTGTGATGGGCAGGTTTGACCCATTACCAACCCAGGACTGCACCTGCTGGCCCATTCCGCTACCGGCGAATTGCTCCACAAGTGAAGCAACTCCTCCCGGTTGATTGAGTCCAAGAACATCTTGGAGAGCGCTGTGAGTGCTATCGGCGTTGGCTTTGTCAGCGCCGGTAAGCATTCCGAGCAACCCGCTTAGCAATCCACTCATCGTACCCACCTTCAATTGAGAGTGCCGAAGTGAGACGCTAGACAGATGCGGTTATCTAGCAGGCTGGTGATAAAATGTTAAACTGGAATACTTCGCCGGGGTCAGCCGGACGCATCTCTCACCCAGCCCCATTGTCACATTGTCGCGATCCCCGCGGCGCGCCGTCATTTTCTTGCAACGCTTGTGCCCCTGACAACACCGGAAACCGTCGCTCAATCGCGCCGCAGGCAGGGAGAATTCCGCGCCGGTCGGGGACAGCGTAGAATAACGTCTGACTAACGCTGAGTGACACGTTAGCCCGGCCCCCGTCGCGCTAATTTTGCGTTAATGTCCACACCTCAGGACGAGCCATGACCACGCGAATTCCGAGGCGCGGCAAGCACCTTCAGGCCGATCTTCAGATATGGACGACGGAAGCGGCAGGACGATCTGACCCTGCGCCGGCGGAACGGATCTGGCGTTTACCACAGCAAGCTGCCCATCCAGACAGACGGGATGCGCCTCAATACATCGTCGGAATTGGCGTCGGCGGGCCAACACATGTCGTGAAACTGATACCCCGCTGAGCAATCGCCGGCGCTTGATCCATGCTCGTCCCGCCCAACTGCCGACGATGGCCAAAGTGCATAAGATCCACACCAGAGGCAGGGGCTGCGGCAGCTTCTGTAACGAGGCTCGCGCACTCTTCATGAACCGTGCGCGTGCGTGGTTAGCGTTCACCCGATCGTCATCAGGCTGGCATTACCGCCCGACGCCGCGGTGTTGACCGAGATAGAGACTTCCTTGACGAGCCACTCCATCCGGTAAGGGTCGGGGGAGGCTTGCTCTGCCTGGACTGAGATCAAGGGGCCTGGCCGGGAGGCAATTTCCTTGTTCACGTTCTTGACGCGTGCGGCATCACCTTCGACCAGCACTGCTGCAAACGAATGGGACGTTGACCAGTCGGTGGTCCAACTCATACGCGATCTGACGCGCGGCGGGAGTGCGTCAATGCAGTCCTGCAGGACGGGTCTGCCGCCCACGATCACACTGTTCCCCGTGGCAAGAGCAGCGCCGAGTTGGCGGTACAAGCCTTGAGGCGTTTCCGGCAACAGGAGGATCGTGCCACGCGGTTGCCATGCATAGGTGTTGGTTTCACCAACCGGCCCCGTGAGGTCGACACGCAACCCCGGAATGGCCTGCCCGACCTGGCGACGGACCGTCTCTGCCGCATCAGGTTCATTCCTCTGCGCCAACCATGCCACCAGATCGACTGCGGCCTCGTCGGCATGGGATTTGTCGCGAATAGAAAGTGATGGCGGAACGGAGACCAGACGACCCAGGTAAAGCGGCCCGCCGGCCTTGGGACCCGTGCCCGAGAGTCGATGGCCACCGAATGGCTGCACGCCGACAACCGCACCGATGATGTTGCGGTTAACATAGAGATTACCAGCGTCTATTCGGCTGGTGACATAGTCGATGGTCTGGTCCAGACGCGTGTGCAATCCGAACGTCAAGCCGTATCCTGTTGCGTTGATCTCATCAATCAGCACGCCAAGATTGGCACGTTGATAGCGAATAACGTGCAGGACGGGCCCGAACACCTCCCGCCGCAGATCGGCAATGCTCTGCAGCTCGATGATGGTCGGCGGAACAAACGTTCCGCGTGCGGCCTGGTCCGGCAGACCGACCTGCCCGACGGTGCGGCCAAGTGCGCGCATGCGATCGATGTGCCTCTCGAGTGACGTCTTTGCATCGACGCTGATTACCGGGCCGATATCGACCGCCAGCTGGTCGGGGCGACCGATCAAGAGTTCATGCAGAGCGCCCTTGAGCATTGTGAGAATACGATCTGCGACCTCCTCTTGCAGGCACAGGATACGCAAGGCCGAGCAGCGTTGGCCCGCGCTGTCAAAGGCCGAAGCAAGGACATCGCTGACCACCTGTTCTGCAAGCGCCGAGGAATCGGCGATCATGGCATTCTGGCCGCCCGTTTCAGCGACGAGCGGGACTGGCTGGCCAGCTGGTGACAGGCGCCCGGCCAGTGTGGCCTGAATCAGGCGGGCCACTTCGGTCGAGCCGGTGAACATCACTGCGCTCGTCTCGGGAGCCGCTACCAGGGCTGCGCCGATACGACCGTCTCCGGGAAGGAACTGCAACGCGGCGCTTGGCACACCGGCCTCGTGCAGGATCGTCACACCAGCCGCTGCGATGAGCGGCGCCTCCTCGGCCGGCTTGGCGAGCACGGGGTTGCCGGCCGCCAACGCCGCAGCGATCTGACCCAGGAAGATCGAGAGCGGGAAATTCCATGGGCTGATGCAGACGACCGGTCCGAGCGGACGCTGCTCCGGTCCGAAGGTGTGGCGCGCCTGCTGCGCATAAAAACGCAGAAAATCAATCGCCTCACGTACTTCCGAAATCGCGTTGGGGATGGACTTACCGGCTTCCCGCACAATCAGGCCGAGCAGGTGCGGCATGCGTTCCTGCAGAAGATCGGCGGCCCGCTCAAGGATCGTCGCGCGATCGGACACCGCAACCCCGCCCCACGCGCACGCACTTTCCAACGCGGCGCAGGCGGCGCCTTCGGCGTCCGCTTCCGAGGCGTCCACAACCAACCCGACCACGTCCCGATGATCGCCGGGGTTGCGCACGGGGCGCGCCGCGCCCTGGCTGACCTCGGTCGCGAGTACGGGCCGCGCCTGCCACGATTTCCGCACGCTCGCCAGCAGCGCATTGGTCAGCTCGGTGAGTGTTGCCTCACTCGTCAGGTCAATCCCGGACGAATTGCGTCGTGCCGTGCCATAAATCTCGGCCGGACGGGCAATTCGTTCATGGGGCGAGCCCGGTGACGACATCGCGCGCACCACAACCACTGGATCGGCAATCAGATCCTCGACTGGCACCCTTGGATCCGCGATCCGGTTGACGAAGGATGTGTTGGCACCGTTCTCCATCAGGCGTCGTACCAGATACGCCAGCAGCGTTTCGTGGGTCCCGACCGGAGCGTAGATGCGGCAAGGTCGATCCAGATGCTGGGGGCCAACGACCTCGTCGTAGAGCGGCTCTCCCATGCCGTGTAAACACTGGAACTCGAAAAGACCAACCCGGAAATCGGAACCGGCGAGGTGGTAGATCGTGGCCAATGTCTGCGCATTGTGGGTCGCGAACTGCGGAAACACGAGACCGGTCGCGGCAAGCAGCTTTCTGGCGCAGGCGATATAGGACACATCCGTGTAGATCTTGCGGGTGAAGACCGGAAAGTCCTCCAGGCCGTCAACCTGGGCGCGCTTGATCTCGGTGTCCCAGTAGGCGCCCTTGACCAGACGGACCATGATGCGATGACCGGATCGTTGCGCGAGGTCGAGAAGATAATCGAGCACATACGGACAACGCTTTCCGTACGCCTGCACGACAAATCCCAGCCCATCCCACTTGGCCAGGTCCGGATCCAGGCAAAGCTCCTCCAACACATCAAGCGAAAGCTCGAGGCGGTCCGCCTCCTCCGCATCAATGTTCAGACCGATGTCGTATTGCTTTGCCAGAACCGAGAGGGCACGGACGGCCGGAACAAGTTCAGCCATGACGCGGCCGGCCTGGGCCCGCGTATAGCGGGGGTGCAGTGCCGACAGTTTGATCGAAATGCCCGGACCCTCATAGATGCCTCGACCGGCCGCTTCCCGGCCGATGGCATGTATGGCCTCCTCATAATCGCGATAGTAGCGCTGCGCGTCAGCGGCCGTCATCGCTGCCTCACCCAGCATGTCGTAGGAATAGCGGAAACCCTTCTGCTCCAAGGTGCGCGATCGCCGTAGAGCCACGCTGATGGTCTCACCGGTCACAAATTGCTCGCCCATCATCCGCATCGCCATGTCGACGCCGCGCCGGATAACCGGTTCGCCGTAGCGTGCGATCAGACGAGTGAGCGCGGCGCCGAGACTGCGATCATTCACCGTGGCAGTCAGCTTTCCGGTGAGAACAAGGCCCCACGTGGCGGCATTCACGAACAGTGAGCGCCCGTGACCCATGTGCGCGGACCAGTCGCCGGGGGCAATCTTGTCGCGGATCAGGGCGTCTCGCGTGGCGACGTCTGGAATCCGCAGCAGCGCTTCGGCCAGGCACATCAGGGCCACGCCCTCCTGGCTGGACAGCGCGTACTCCTGCACCAAGGCCTCAATACCCGATCCCTGGTGCTTACCGCGCAGCGATTCAATCAGCTGCCGCGCGGTACGGGCAATGTCGGCGCGCTGAGCATCGGACACTGCCGCCTGATCCAAGAGGGGCACGAGGCATTCCGCCTCGCCCCGACGATAGGCGGCCGTTATGGCGCGCCTCAGCGGCCCCTGTGGGCGGATTGGCGGCGCAAAAGTGGCGAACATGGTCATCGGCGTTTGTCCAGGCGGTCGCTGCGATCATACCGCAAGCTTTGGTGCGGTTGCCGGCTTCAGACAGCTCACGTATCGGCCGTGTAAAACTCAGGTTGTTGGAGGCCAGCGTAGCAGTAAACGACCGTCGAGCCGATCCAGATGATCAGGAACCTGATCGTGCGGTGGATCCCAGGCCGTTGTGCTTCTCGTTGACCGTGCTGACATCGCCTCGAAACCCTCGGGGTGGAGCCTCTCGCAACGCTCAGTGACCCCATCCGCACCCGCGCTCCGCTCGACAGATGCCACGACCGGCCTGCCGCTAATCCGGTTACCGGTCGGTGCGGTGATGAGACAAAACATCGCCACTATTCGTGTGACGCGATTGGTCTATACAATTTGTTGTTGATTCGGCCGTTCGAATGTCCCGAACAGCCGTCGCAGCGAGACGATCAGACAACCGGGGGGGTGTGGATGAGGCGGCGACGATTCGTCGAAGCGGCGGTTTCACTACCGTTCGTCAGTCATATCGGTCGCGCTTCCGCGGCAACTATACCACTGGCACGCGTCCGCCCAGGCGATCCTGGCTGGCCATCCCGAGCGCAATGGGATCGCCTACGCGAGCAGACTGGGGGAAGGCTTCTTGCCGTCAAATCGCCTTTTGACGTCTGTCGGAGGGACCCGATCGGCGTCGACTGCGTCGAGCTATTCCGCTCTCTCAAGAATCCTTATGCAATCGGCGACAATGTTGCACTGACCCAGACCACCGGCTGGGCCGATGCCTGGACTTCACAACCCAGCAGCTATGCCATTCCCGCAGAATCCGCCGCGGACGTCGCAGCGACGGTGAACTTCGCGCGTGAGAACAGACTGCGCTTGGTGGTGAAAGGTGGTGGTCATTCCTATTTGGGCACATCCAGTGCACCGGACTCGTTGCTGCTCTGGACCCGCCGCATGAACACCGTCGTGCTGCACGACAGTTTTGTGCCACAAGGCTGCAATATACCGCCGGTGCCCGCGGTGTCTGTTGGCGCCGGTGCCATGTGGATGCACACCTACGATGCTGTCACTACCCGCAGCGGTCGTTACGTCCAGGGCGGTGGATGCGCGACGGTCGGTGTTGCCGGACTGGTCCTGAGCGGTGGCTTTGGCAGCTATTCGAAGG
>JASHQG010000238.1 GCA_030037665.1 Acetobacteraceae bacterium | reverse complement strand
CTGGGATCGTTACTGCGACGACCCAATGAGCGTCCGCTTACGGCATCCAGCGACAGGGTACTGTACGGCTAGAGTGGGTCGCGACCAGACCGGCGGCTTGCGGTGGACTTCTGCCAGTCCGCTCTGGGGCGACACGGCTGCAGAGCGGACATTCAGTTGGAAGCCCCATCAATTGCTCCAACGCGACATCGGAACCCAGCCGCAGCGTAAGGACGCGAAGTTGCGGTACGAGTGGTCATGAGGCCTCAGCCTTGTGCATCCGGCAGAAGCTGCGCGAGGAGCTGGCGCAACTCCGTTGGAGCGAAAGGCTTCTCCAGGATCGGCCGTCCGGCACGGGCCAGGAACCGGTGAGACGAGGCGCTCAGGGTGTCAGCCGTGATGAAGGCCGTGCGCGCGCACAGATGCGGCCGGTGCTCGGCTATCCAGTCATACAAGGCTGGCCCATCCAGCCCGGGCATCCGCAGGTCACACAACACCACGTCATAGTCGCGCTGTGTCAGCGCCGCCTGCGCCGCTTCACCGCTCACCTTCACCTCAATGCGATACCCAACCTTCTGCAGCATCTCCGCCAGTAACGCGCCGATCTCCGGCTCGTCGTCAACCACCAGCGCGCTCCGCGCAGGCGGTGCACGGCTCCCCCGAACCTGGGTCGCGTCGGCGGAGGCGGACAGGCGCGACGCATCGTGGGCCCGCGGCAGACGAATGACGAACCGCGCACCTTCTCCATCGGATGGCTCCAGGACCAGCGAGCCGCCATGGGCCTCCACGACGCCGCGCGACACCGCAAGGCCGATGCCGGTGCCTGAACCAACCGGCTTGGTCGTAAAGAACGGATCGAATATCCGCGAACGGATGTCATCCGCTATGCCGGGGCCATTGTCTGCCATCTCGAGCTCGACCCATTCGCCCGCAGCATGCGCCGTCAGCCTCACCCGGCGCGGCAGCGGCCTGTCTTCCAGCGCGTGACGCGCATTCGTCAACAGATTGCTGAGCACCTGGATCATCTGGTCCGGATCGCAAAGCACGGCCGGCAGCTCAGGCGCGATATCCTGTTCCACCATCACGCCACCGGTCCGCATCGGATAGGCCAGCAGCTGCAAGGCGTCGTCGACCAGCGACTGCACCGTCGCCGGTCGCATCTCGGCCTTATGCTGGCGTGCCATCGCAAGGAAACTGCGTACGATACGTCCGCAGCGTTCCGCTGCTGCCTGCACCCGCTGCGCTCGCTCGGCCAACGGCAAATCCTTTGCCTCCTCGGCCAACAGAAGCGCATTGCCAATGACGATGGAGAGCGGATTGTTCAACTCATGTGCGACACCCGCGAGAAGCGAGCCGAAGGCTGCCATCTTCTCGCTTTGGTGCAATGCGTCTCTCTGATTCTCGAGCTCCGCCTCTCTGGCGCTCCGAGCCGCTGACTCTTCGGCCAAGCCACGCTCGGTCTGCCGCAGGTCAGTCAGATCACGATTGAAGACGAAATATCCCTCTATTGCGCCCGCAGCGCCACACAGCGGAACAAAAATACGTCGCGCAAAGCGCCTCTCCTCGGGAAGTTCGACCCAACTACTAGAGTCCGCCGCCTCGCCTGCGAGGGCGCGCTCAGCCCACGGACGTACGTCCGCAAAGATTTCCTCACCGAAAAGCTCGGCGATGGTGCGGCCGAGAACCGCGTCTTCCATCTTGCCATAGAACTTTCGCCACTCCGCATTGACATACAGATACCGATGCTCGCGATCGAACAGCGTCACGCGGACCGGCAAGCTGTCGAATATTCGCCGGACTTGCGCCCAGGCAATGCCCTGGAGCAGGTGATGGTCCCGCAGCATCACGGCCCCCACAGGGCGACTACGGAGCTGGCACGGCGCGTCATCCTTGATCACCCCCTTTTTCCGTGTCGCGGCCGGCATGGGCGAAGATCGCCAAACTACCGTCGGCTTACTTCGCGCGGTAGGCAAGAGGCTAGCCACTCCGCGTGATAGGCGAAATATAGCGGAGCGCCGCGATTGCAAAGCAGCATTCATCTTGCATAATAGATGCGTAGTTCCGGTCAGGTGAACGCTAATTGTTAGACAGCGGTCCGGGCGTTCCCTATTTTGCCACCCTCACCGACGACAGGGTCGGCCGCATTTTCGAGTCAACGAACAAATTCGCGGTCGAATCCAGGCATTAGCGGTACGAGTCGCAAATGCGCGGATTGCGTGACTCCCCGGAATGATAACGACTGCCAGAGCGAATTAGAGCGGTACAGCAACAGAACGGGCCGGGGCGACCGGGGGCACCGCGCCGCCGGCGAAGCGCCTGTGTAAAAGTCTGCTACTGGAACCAGCAGAACGGCCAGCTGATGACCGGGCAGGGTCGGGAGCAGCCACTGCCGCGTACGACTGGTAAGGGGATGACCTGTCGCCGCCGTTGGCTGAACTGAGCGACGTTTAGCGTTGCCGGTCGGTATCGTCCGCCCGACACCACGCAGGCGGTCACCCCCAGGTCTCGCAGCACGAGGTCGAGCGAGGTGTTCGAGAAGCCAACAAAGCCCTTTTTGATGATCAGCTGTTCACCTTCATGGAGCTCAAGCTCATCCACGATCTGCGCGCCCCAAGTATTCTCGACGATAAAGGTACGATTACCTTCGCCTTGTCGCCTCCCAAAGCGCCAACAGGGGATCTGTGGGGCGGAATAGTCTGCCTCAGGACATGAGTGATATATATCACCAGTCTGGCGGCTTGGCGGAAGGCGTCCACGAGGCGCTCCACCCGAGGTATCCTGGCCGTCGCCCTCCATCTCCATGCAATCGCAGCAATCGTTCTTAGGCGGATCTGACAGGAAGCGACCGACGTTGGGAACGTTAAGCCATGCTATCGCCGGACGCCAAGTTGTGACAGAACCCTCACATCAGTCAACGGGTATGGTCGTTGCGCAATACCTGTCGCGCGTTACACCGTGCTGCGGCAAGCAGCAGATTTCGACCACACAACCGGGAGCGTTGTCGCTCAGGGTCAACGTGAAGCCATGTAGATGAACCACCGCCGCGACCAAGTTCAAACCGAGGCCTGCCCCATTCGTGTGTCGGCTTTTGTCGGAGCGATAGAAGCGGCGGAAGACATTCTCGCGCTCTTCCGGCGGGATGCCCGGGCCGGTATCGGCAACCCGAACCACTGGTCGCCCGTCCAAGACCGCGGCCCTTAGGTGCACCTTCCCACCGGACGGTGTGAATTTTACCGCGTTGTCAACCAGGTTCGCTACCGCCTCAAACAACAGGTCCCGATCGCCTGTCACTACGGGCACCGAATCTGCGTCAAACTCCAGGAGCAGACCACGATCTTCTGCAATCGGTGCATATAGCTCGGCGACTTCTTGCACGATGTCGCCAACGTCCATCTGGTCGAAGCTGGCATAGCGCCGGCCATGTTCAATCTCGGAAATCCGCAGCAGAGCCACAACGACATCCAACGCCTGGTCGATGCCCGCGATGGCCTCTTCGACGGCATCGCCCAACTCGGTCAACGTCGTGGCTCGCTCACGGCCGCGCTCCAACCTGGCGCGCACCCAGGTCAGTGGGGTGCGCAGATCGTGGGCAATGTCGTCGCCCACCCCTTTGACGTCGCGCACCAGGCTCTCCAGCTCGTCCAGCATCCGATTGACGATATGGACGAGCTGATCGAGGTCGTCGCCGCGCGCATGCGCCGGCAACCGCTCCGCCAGATGCCCAGCCATGATGCGTGACGCCGACCGGCGCAGGACGGTCAGGCGGCGCTGCGCGCGCAATCCCGCTAATACACCACCGACAATGCACAGCAACACCGCGGGAAGCATCGCCAGCAACAGGATGCGTTCGATCCCGCCGAGGAAAATTAGCAATTCGTCGATGTTACGGCCGATCACCAGGATGCGACCGTCCGGCAGTCGCTCACCCACGGCACGAACGGTTTCCGTTTCCTGCCCGCGCGCGTCACTGCGGACGGCCACGACGGTGTGCGTTTGCCGGTCCAGTGTCAGCCCTGGCGGCACAGCCGCGAGATTGCCACCGACGCGCCGGCCGACGGCATCGAACAGGCCGCGCAGTTTGACCCGTCTGGGATCGTATTCGCTGCGGCCAGCGAAGTTTTTTAGGATCTGCTGCGTCGAGGCGGCCTCCAACTCGGTTACCCTCTCTGAGAGGGTGATGTCGAGCGGCGACAGTAGCGTCGTCATGCACTGCCAGTAGACGAAGGAGAGCAACAGCGTCACCACCGCAGCAAGGATGCCGGCCACTGCCATTCCCCACCGGAATCCGGTGGCGCGCAAGAAATCAGGGCGGGGCATTTAACGTGTAACCCACGCCGCGGACGTTGGTGATGAGCGGAGGCTCCAGCGGCAGGTCCACCTTGCGACGCAGCCTGCCAAGGTGAACATCGATCAGATTGGTCTGCGGAACGAAGCGGTAGTTCCAGACATCCTGCAACAGCATCGCACGGGTGACGATCTGGCCTTCGCGCCGTACCAGGTATTCCAGCAGCTTGAACTCACGTGGCAGCAGGTCCAAAACACGGGTGCCACGTGACGCCTTGCGTTCGACGAGATCGAGTTCCAGCGGTCCCACCCGCAGGATGGTCTCACGGCTGTCAACCGGCCGGCGCAGCAGTGCCTCGACCCGGGCCGCGAGTTCGGCCAGCGCGAACGGCTTGGTCACATAGTCGTCGCCGCCCGATCGCAACCCGCGCACGCGGTCATCGATACCGCCGAGCGCGCTGAGCACCAGCGCCGGCGTGCGGTTCTGCTGGTTGCGCAGCGCCTCGATAATGGAAAGCCCGTCCAGGCCGGGGAGCATGCGATCCACAACCAGCACATCCCAGGTCTCATGGGCGGCGCGTTCAAGTCCGGCAAGCCCGTCGGCAGCGCGCTCGATCGCGAAACCCCGGAGCGCGAGATCAGTGACGATCTCGGTGGCGGTCTGCTCGTCATCCTCGATCAGGAACACGCGTGCCATGGGCTAATCCGCCGCAACCTCGCTGAACTTCTCGGCCAGGCACGGCAGCGGGCGGCGCCGGGCGGGGGAAAGCCAGTGCTGCAGCCGGTCCAGATAGAGATAGATGATCGGCGTCGTATAAAGAGTGAGCACCTGGCTCAACAGCAGTCCCCCGACCATCGCATATCCCAGCGGCTTGCGCAGCTCCGAACCCGCGCCACTCTCCAGCATCAGCGGCAAGCCGCTCAGCAGCGCCGCCATCGTTGTCATCAGGATGGGCCGGAAGCGCAAAAGGCAGGCCTGCCGGATGGCCTCCAGCGGCGGCATGCCGCCTTGCCGCTCGGCGTGGATGGCAAAGTCCACCATCATGATACCATTCTTCTTCACGATGCCGATCAGCAGGATGATGCCGATCATCGCGATGACCGTCAGTTCTGTCCGCGCGATGATCAACATCAGCAGCGCGCCGACGCCGGCGGACGGCAGGGTGGACAGGATGGTCAGCGGCAGGATGTAACTCTCGTACAGGATGCCAAGGATGATGTACACAGCGATCAGGGCCGCGGCAATCAGATAGGGTTCGCTGCTCAGCGAGGACTGGAACGCCTGCGCGGTACCCTGGAAAGACCCCTGCAGCGCCAGGGGCAAATTGAGCTGGTCGCGGACTTGTTGGATCGCATCCACCGCCTGGCCGAGTGCCGCGCCAGGCGCCAGGTTGAAGGAGATCGTCACCGCCGGGAACTGGCTTTGATGGTTCAGCGCCAGCGGTGTCACTGGCACGGTATCGATCTTGACAAGCTCTGACAGCGGCACGGCTGTGCCGCTCGAGGATCTGACGTACAACTTACCCAGCGTGTCCGGATCCCCTTCGAGGCCCGGTGGGACTTCCAGGATGACGTAGTATGAGTTGAGCTGAGTGAAATACTGCGTCACTTCGCGCTGACCGAACGCGTCGTAGAGCGTATCGTCGATTTGCTGGGGCTGGATGCCGAAACGCTGCGCGGCGTCGCGATCGATCTTCAGCGTCGCTGTCGTGCCGGCAATCTGCTGGTC
>JASHQG010000237.1 GCA_030037665.1 Acetobacteraceae bacterium | reverse complement strand
CCACGAAGCTGAGATCGCGGCTTGCCATTCGCACGCCGTGCAGCGAGCTAACGCGGGTGCCAGTTGGGACAAACGTACCGCGGCGGTGGCCATGCCAGACATGGGTGTGGCGAAGCTGGCCGCCGAAGGCGGCTGACAACGTGACCGCTGCCGGCGGCGCACAAGGCCCGAACCAGTTTGTTGGCTCATCTGTCAGTCGTTCGATCGGGGTCGGATCAACCGGCAGGTCCTCGGTGCGGTGCGGATAGTTGCCACGCGGACGAATGCGGTTTGGCATGGCGGCGATCCTCACGCCAGGAACGACGCGGTTGTCATCGATCTGCGCCCTTGTCCAGTTGATCCCGTCAGGCAGTGGACGCACCATCCTCCGGTCGCCAGCATCCCACGCCGCAACGCAGTAGACGCCGCGATGGATTTCGGTCACTTCGGTGATCAGCATCTGTAGCATCACATATTTGTCATTGCACGACACGCAGCGATGGCACAATCCCCTTCAAACCCACGTTGCAAGGCGACTCAACGCGTGAATGTTATGTTTCGCACCAGACCAAAGGCGATCCGTGCGCGTCCCTGCGAACGCGGGAATCCTCGCCGACTCGGAGTACGTCCGGTACGGCCTCACGCTCCGGATTTTTACCGCGATGACGCCATCTGGTCGCGCCATCCGGCCGCGACCTGGCTGCCCTGGCCGATGAAAAGTCCATGATCAGATGAGGTTCGGACTTGCCCTGGTATGCCGATTGGCCGTCCTCGCTTGCATCCTGCAGCTCGCTGCATGCGCAATTCCTGCCCGACCTAGGGCGCCGCGCAGCACCGCCCCCATGACCGCGACGCTCTATGTGATCGACCGCGGCTGGCACACCGATATCGGTCTCCAGGCTGACGAGATCACCGGCGCCCTGGTGGCGCTGAAGGATCGTTTTCCAGGCGCGCGCTATTTGACGCTCGGCTTCGGCGAGCGTGCATTCCTGACCTCGCGTCACGTGACCGTTGGCACGACGTTGCGTGCGCTGCTGCCCAGCCGCAGTGCGATGCTCGTCACCGGGCTGCGCGCCTCGCCCGACGCCGCATTCGGCCCCGACAACGTTGTCACGCTGCGCATCACGGCTGATGGCTTGGCACGCCTCGAGTACACGCTGTGGCACGGCCTGGAACGAACGCCGCTGGGCCAGCCCGCGTCGCTTGGTCCCGGCCCTTATGCGGGGAGCGAATTCTATGCTGCGCTCGGAACCTACGACGCGTTCGACACCTGCAATACCTGGACGGCCACAATGCTGACAACAGCGGGCCTGCCGGTTTCCGCAAGCGGCGTCATATTCTCGCACCAGGTCATGGACCAGGCCCGCGCGATGGCTCGGCAGCAATCATTGATAGGTGAACGCTGAACCCGGCCGCACCACGGTGGCAGGGCGGTCCGGCGCGGGCCCTGGCAACGCCGCTGTCGGGCGTCACGCCGATAAGAACAGACCGATGCCCGCGCGTTCCAGAACCCTACGATCGAGTTTGGCACCGAAGGTTCGGTGAATTCCGGAGATGATCTCTGCCGAGATCGGCTCAGGTGGCATGCGATCAAAGCTTCTCTGTTGTGCATGACGCTCAAGCAAATGGTTCAATTCCTGGAAGGTCTAGCCACGTGTCGTCGGTACCCGCCACAAGGAAAGAGCGGCGGCGCGATTTCGGTAGGTGTTGAACCACACCGACTTGACATTGGAGTACTCCGCGGGATGCCATCGCCTGAATCGGATCGAACAGATCGCACTGGCGGTTAGAGATGTCGACGGGACCGAAGCATTCTAACGGGATGTCCTGCGGCTAAGATTGTCATATCGCTTTGGCCTTCTGATGTTCTTTCATTGCAGCGGAGTCCGGCTGCGGTTGGAAAAAGGCAACGCAGCCGGAGGACAGCGTCTCCCGGTACCCCAATCTACCGCAGCTGTGCGGACGCCCTCGTTGTTCGCGAACTTGAGCAACGCGGCGCAACTTTCGCCAGCAGATCCCACCTGATCGCGCCCAGGGAGGATCACGACCTCTGGATGGCATTCTTCGGTGACCCGGATGGCAATACCCTTGCGCTTATGGATGAGGCCCCGGAGGGCCGCGGCCCAATGCTGGTTTAAAGCGGGAGTTGGCGTGCAGCTGGGCATGACTGCCCGCCCTGACACGGCGTTCCGATGACTTACAGCAACCAATCTTGGTGCGTCACGCTGCGCTGCCAGAGGGTCCCAGGCTCGATGCGCTCGCTACCGCCTTCGCAGAGCTGTCCCTTTCGGTGCGACCATTCCTGGTAAACGAATACCCTGTGCGCATCGGTGTCGCCGGGGGCGTAGAACCTCCCCTGCCCCCTTTTTTGGAAGCCATTGCTTGGCGCAAGCCGAACTAATCTGCACGTTGTTCCGACCTGGTGCCCGCATCTCGATTCGATCGAGTCATCATGGACATTGATGCACAGCTACATCACCCACACCCGCTGCCAGTCCACGGTCCGCAAGATCAGTGACGCGATACTGGCCTTCCTGCACAACG
>JASHQG010000236.1 GCA_030037665.1 Acetobacteraceae bacterium | reverse complement strand
CCGGTGCTGCTCACGATCATCCGCCTGGTGCAAGGTATCGGCGTTGGTGGAGAATGGGGCGGGTCGGTATTGCTTGCGATGGAGTGGGCGCGCAGTGACAAGAACCGCGGCTTCCTGTCCTCCTGGCCGCAGTTCGGTGCACCAGCCGGCCTGTTCCTCGCGAACTGTGCCGTCTTGTTGTTCAGTTGGATTTCTGGTGACCAATTCATCACGTGGGGCTGGCGCATTCCGTTCTTCCTCAGCGCCGTCATGGTCGCGGTCGGGTTGTGGATCCGGCTTGGCATCTTGGAAACCCCGGTCTTCAACAAGGTGATGGAGGAAGAACGCATCGAGCGCGTTCCTGTTTTGGAAGTTCTGAAGCGGCAACCGAAGCAGGTGATCCTGACGGCTCTGCTGCGACTGCCGGAACAGGCGCCAGGCTTCATCGTAGGCACCTGGATCTTCACCTATGCCACTCACGTGCTAGGCCAGTCGCGTGACTTCGTGCTGCTGGCTGTGATCACCCAGACGGTGGTGGGCTTCATCTGGGTCGTGATTGCCGGGTGGCTGTCAGACCATGTCGGGCGCAAAAATATGTTCATGATCGGCTGCGTGTTCATGGGTGTGTTCGGCTTCATCTACATTGCTATGCTCAATACTGGCATTCCCTGGGTGATCTTCCTGGCGATCGCAATCTCGCTGCTTCCAGTGATGACGCAGTACGGACCGGAGGCCGCGTTGATCGCTGAAAGCTTCACGCCGCGCCTGCGTTATAGCGGCACGTCGCTCGGCTACCAGCTCGCATCAGTCATTGCGGGCGGTCCGTCGCCGTTCATCGCCACGTGGTTGTTCGCCACGTATAACTCGGCGTGGCCGATCGCGATCTACATCCTGATCTGTGCGATCATCGGTATCGTCGCCACGTCGCTGCTGACCGACTACACAAACAAGGCGATCGAGACCGAGTACGCCGGGGTGTAAGGCACTCACGGCGGGACTAACCGGACGGTGCTTTGTGTGCGCATGCTGCAGCGCACAGCAATTCGTCTCATAAGCGTTGCTGTCATCCGAGACCAAACGCTGAGACTCGCGGTGGCGTAAGATCAGTGGCTCATCATCTGTCTCTGTAGGAGGGGCTGAATGCCGGGCGAGGGCTTTATTCCCTGCCGGCGATCCTAGAACGTAGTGCGCAGCGCCAGCCCGACCAAATCGGGCCGGCGCCGACGAGCGATCAATCGAAGCACCGCCAGAAGGCTCGGCCCCGGCGGGAGCGCCGATCGGCTCTGACCGGCGCGGTGGAGATGCCGAGCGCCGTCAGCTCGCGCCCGATCACGTCGCAGCAGACGCCGATCTCCTCCGCGATATACGACAGCGTGCGGCCCCTTCCTGCGCATCGCCACGATCGCCGCGACCTCATTGTCGAACCACATCATGCGCTTCGCCTCTTGTGCTGCCGCCAACTTTGGTTGGTGCTCCGGCCAGATTGTAAACGCGGAGGCCCAACGCCCAACTTATCAGCGTCAAGCCAGCCCGCGGCACAATATGGTCGCGGGAACCGAACTTGCTTCGGACCCGCGTGCTGACATTGAGTGTATCCATCCGCTGAGCGCAACCTTGCGGCGCGATCGGGCCCCTGAACAAAACGGCGCTTGTGTGAGCGCCGTTAAGAACAGAGGCAGGGGGATGGAGATAATCACTCGCGTTGAACGACGGCAGCGCTGAAGCGCCGAGGAGATGAGGATGAACACGGATTCAACCGATTGGGGGTCTGCTCCGGTATGGCGTCTCCGAAGTGCGACTTTCATGGGACGGGTCTGAGCCCGGAACTCATGGGGGACTGGCCGGTACGTGCGGATCCGCGGAATCGCTGTGGCCCGGCCAGCGCACACGGCGGCGGAGTGGACGTGCCTCGCGATAGGAGTGGCGTTTGCCGCCTTCGTTCAATCCCAGGTAAAAATGCTGGACCGCCGGGTCGGCACGCACTGACTCCGCCGGCCCGTTCATCATGATCCGGCCGGTTTCCATCACATAGGCCCAGTCCGCGATTTCCAGCGCCACAGCGGCATTCTGTTCCACAATCAGTATCGTCTTGCCGAGCTCCTGCTTCAGCATGACGATGGTGCGGAAGATCTCTTCTACGATCAGCGGCGCAAGACCGAGCGACGGTTCATCCAGCAAAATCAGCCGCGGATCGCAGATCAGCGCACGCCCGATCGCGAGCATCTGTTGCTCACCGCCGGAGAGATAACCGGCTGCTTGCCGCCTTCGGTCGCGCAGCCTCGGGAACAACGTGTAGACCTGGTCGATGGCGTTGCGCACCTGCTCGCGTGAGGGGCGGATGTGACCGCCAACCATCAGGTTCTCCTCGACCGTCAGATTTGCGAACACGCGGCGGCCTTCGAACACCTGCGCCACGCCGCGTGCCACCAGTGCGTGCGCGGGTAGACCCTTGATGGATTCGCCCTCCAGCGTGATCGCGCCTTGCGTCACCTCGCCACGTTCGCTGTAGAGCAAGCCGGAAATCGCTTTCAGCGTTGTGGTCTTGCCCGCGCCATTGGCGCCGAGAAGCGTCGTGATACAGCCCTTTTCGACGTTCAGCGACACGTCTTTCAGCACCAGGATGGCGCCGTCATAGACCACGGATACATCATCCAGTTGCAGCATGTGAATCCTTTCGAGGCTGCCACCGGGTTGCGCGTCATGGCCGAACCTGGCTCGGCCATGACGCGAGTGTCTTACGCCGCGGTGGCGATCATCTGTTGCACGACATCGCGGTAGCCATGGAACCAGGGCGTCCTCCTGACCAGCTTGTCGCCGCTCACCTGGTAGATCTGCACCCAGCCACCGCCTTCATGGTCAGTTGGCGTGATGTGCAGCGGCGGCACCAGACCCCCGAGTGAGAAATTCGTGATCGACTCGAAGCCCTTCTTCACGTCCGCACCGTCCGGGTGCTTGCCGCCGCCAGCTTTTAACGCCAGACGGATCGCCTCGATATGCAATGCGCCCTGTAACAGCCCGCGGGTATAGTAAACCGACG
>JASHQG010000235.1 GCA_030037665.1 Acetobacteraceae bacterium | reverse complement strand
ATCCAGATTGGCGCGTCCTTCGGGTCCACCTTGGGCCAGATCGTGCGCATGACCCCAGGGGAGCGGATCATCCTCGTGGCTGCGGGTGCCGGCAGCGGGATTGCCGCGACTTTCAACACGCCGATCGGTGGTGTCATGTTTGCGATCGAGTTGATGATGCCGGAGGTCAGTGCCCGCACCTTCCTCCCGGTGGCGCTCGCGACCGGAACGGCTACTTTCATCGGGCGGTTCTTCTTCGGACCACAGCCGGCATTCGCGGTACCCCCGCTCGCTCCGATCAGCGTCGACGCCACGTCGGCGATCATCCTTTGCCTCTATATCCTGCTCGGGCTGATCGTCGGCGTCGCCGCGACAGCGTTTATTCGCGGCTTGCATTTGCTTGAGGACCTCTTCGACAAGATCAAGGCGCCTTATTTGCGACACGCGCTGGGTATGCTGATGGTCGGCGTGCTCATGTACGGTCTCTTTCGCGGCTTCGGGCACTATTTCATCGAGGGCGTCGGTTATTCGACGGTACAGGCGATTCTCACCGGCGAATTGAGCGGTGCAGGCCTGCTCTTGCTTCTCTTTGCCTGCAAGCTGCTCGCCACCACGCTCAGCCTGGGGTCCGGGTCGTCAGGTGGAATTTTCTCGCCATCGCTCTACATGGGTGCAACGATCGGCGGCTTTTTTGCGACCGCTTGCAATGCGCTGCATTTGCCCTTCGCAATCAATGTCCCTTCATTCGCCATGGTCGGCATGGGGGCCATGGTGGGCGGCGGAACCGGCGCCGTGATGACCGCTGTCACAATGATCTTCGAGATGACGCGCGACTATCAGATCGTGCTGCCGATGATTCTGGCGGTCGGGTTCAGCGTTGGCGTGCGGCGTTGGTTGTCCCGCGAGAGCATTTACACCCTCAAGCTGTTCCGGCGCGGGCATTCCGTCCCCAAGGCACTGCAGGCCAACATGTTCCTAGTCCGTCGCGCCAGAGAGGTGATGGACATTGACGTGATCATAGCTCCCGCCGCGATGAGTTTCGAAACCTTTCTCTTGGACGTACCCCACGATGGCCAAATGCGCCATGTCGTGGTGACTGAAGGGAATCGGCTTGTCGGCGTGCTGCGCATCAACATGGCACTCAGGACGGCTCAGGAGAAAATCGGATCGCCGGTCACTTTGGGTGAGATTGCGAGTCGCGCGTTCACGGTCGTGCGGGAGGATGACATCCTTTTTAACGTCATTGAGCGGATGTGGCGAAAGCAATCGGTGATGGCACTCGTCACCCGTGGCTATGGCGTGCCGCGTCCGGGTGATGTGGCGGGTGTGATCACGAAAGACCACGTCGCTGACAGCGTGGCCGACAGCGTCAAGGTCTATCCCGGTTGATTTCGACCGCGCACGCATGCTGGAGTAGAAGATACAAGTCGGAAAAATGTACGGTAGCGGCTTGCACACAGCGGCATTGTGCCGGGTGAGACGTAGGGATTCCGGCGGCGCGCACATCGGATGCATTCGGCTGGTTATATTGGACGCCAGGTCATCACCTGTATTCAGCCCGGTTTGCTGCGTTCAGTACGCCGGGCCGGACGACCGCATTCGTCCAATCCGGCTTGCGCGCCACGATCGCGCGCGAGACCGACCTCAACAGATAGAGTTACATAGGTCCCGGGACGGAACAAACGTGTCAGAGATGACGTAGGTTCCGGCTCGCCGCCTCACGTTTGGGTGGCTCGGCGGAGCGGTTCTTCCCCCCAGAGCTTTAGCTGCCTCGCAGTCAGCGTTTCCACAGTTTGTTGGGCCACATGAAATGCCGAGAAACGCCTGGTTGCGCGGCGGTGTGACAGTCGATTAGCCGCTTCCCGCATGTTGGAAAGATCGGCGGTGGCAACAGTGCAATGCTGGCTACGCCGTCAACCTCGTCGCCAGGTTCGTACGGGGTGAAATTGATAAAGGCCAGTCCGCGCATCGGTCCGGATCATGTGCGCGATCGAACCTTTTTCCAGTGGTTTTCCGCAACACGGCATATGCTCAAGCTCGCCATACCGGAAAAAGTAGCTTCGTCGGTCGGCGTGCGCCATACACGAGCCGCGTGGAGTTTACCCTTTCCCGCATCGTTGGTCTGCTGCTGGTCGCGATCATCGTCGCCATCATCGGCAGCCGTCTGCGGATGCCGTACAACATCGGTCTTGTCGTGACCGGCCTGGGCCTGGCGCCGGCACCGCCGGATGCCGACATCAATTTCACCCACGATGTGGTCTTCGACCTCATCCTGCCGCCGCCGCTTTTCGAGACCGCGCCGTCCATCCCATGGGCCGCATTTCGGCGCGTCGCGCCGCCGGTCCTGACGCTCGCCGTTCCGGGCGTGGTGGTCAGCGCCACCGTGGTCGCCACCGGGACGGCCTGTGGCATGGGCGGACCGGTGTCGTCGGCTCTGCTGTTCGGTCTACTGATCGTCGCGACGGATCCTGTTTCGGTCATCGCCTTGTTCGAGGTGAACGCCGCAAGCTCTCAGATGGACAAATGATGGCTGAATTTCAATGCTTTCCAAGCTTCTGCCAATCCTGCGCCGGGCGTAGGAACCAACCGCGATGCAAAGCCTGCCCGCGCCGATCACGCTGCGCTCTGCTGTCCGCCTAGCCAGACCCGACCGGGGCGACGTCGTCGGCCTCGCCGCTGTGCTGGCCGTCGGCGGCTCGCTCTCTTGGTTTTGCGCGGGTCATCCCGCCGATCTGCCAGCCTGGGCGCCGTGGGACTTTTCCTGGGTGGAGTTCCTGTCGGCCGCGCTCGGCTTGTGGTGGTATTTCCGTGGCGTCGCTCGCACTGCGCCGGAGGACCGGCCGCCGCTATGGCGGCAAACGTCATATATGGTCGGTGTGGTCGCGATTTACGCCGTGGTGCAGACGCACTTCGATTATTTGGCGCTGCACGAGTTCTTCGTGAACCGCATCCAGCACATTTTCATGCATCATCTTGGGCCGTTCCTGATCGCGCTCTCCTGGCCGGGCGCGACGCTGTATCGCGGCGTGCCCGCGCCGCTCCGCCACATCCGGGAATGGGTACCGCTCCGCCGTGTACTGCGCATCACCCGGCAGCCCGTGTTGTCCGGCGTGCTGTTCGTTGGCCTGATCTATCTGTTCCTGATCCCTGCTGTGCAATTTCGCGCCATGCTGGATCCGCGCCTCTACGCCATGATGAACTGGAGCATGATCGGCGACGGTCTTCTGTTCTGGCTCCTGGTGCTGGATCCGAGGCCGAAGGAGGCCGCCGGGGTCGGCTATTTCACGCGCATGCTGCTGCCGTTTGCGGTGATGTTCCCGCAGATTGCGCTGGGCGCCTACATCGCGTTCGGGCCCGGTGGCCTCTACCGGTACTACGAGCTGTGCGGTCGCGTGTTTCCCACGATCAGCACGACGGCGGACCAGCAGATCGGCGGGATTGTCGCCTGGATTCCCGGGGCGATGATGAGCTCGATCGCGTTTCTGGTTGTGCTGAATTTCCTGCGCATCTATGAGGACAGCCTTCCCCCCGACGAGTTCGACGAGGATGACGACAGCCCGACACGCATCGTGGTCTACGCGTCGTCGTGGACTGGCCGCTAGTGCGGCCCTGCCCCTCGCCGCGCTCGCGGCACATGGTACCACGGCGGCGCAGGCGGATGTCACCATCACCGATCCGTGGATCCGGTTCCAGACACTCGCGATTCCGGCGGAAATTCCTGCTGCGGGTTACTTCACGCTGCACAACAACGGCGCGCGGCCGGTTGTGCTGACTGGCGCGAGGTCGCCCGATTGCAGCCAGTAGATGCTGCACCGGGGCATCGTCAGAACCACCACCACGAGAATGGTGGTGGTGCACGGCATCGCGGCGCCGCGCACAGCGACGTCACGTTCCGGCCGGGTGGCTATCACCTGATGTGCTTGTCACCAAAAACGGCGATCTCGCCAGGCAAGCGGACTCCGATCACGCTGACTGCCGCGAGGGTTGCGCCGCTAACGACGAATTTTGCGGTGTATGGCGCGAGAGGCGATTAACCCGTGGTCGCGAACGTCGCAGCGGCCATTGCAGCGACAGATGAACGTTACACTGCCTGCTCGATCTTCTCCCACCACGCCATCGGCTGGTGCCGCGCGATCAGCCTGCGCAAGTCATCCTCGGTTCCGACCACGTCCGGCTTCTGTGCCGCCATCGAACTCACTAAGAGCCGCGCATTGCCATTCTGATCGAATACGTACACGAGCGAACTGTGCGTCACTTCGTACGGATGCCCGCCATGCCCTGGTGTCACCGAGTACGCGACCCGATATCGCCGCGCCAGCGCCGCCAGCTCGTCCGGCGTGCCGCGCAATCCCACCATCTGTGGCGCGAACAATGCAACATAGCGCTCGAGCACCGGCAACGTGTCGCGGTTCGGATCCACCGTGACGAACAACACTCGCACATCCTGCGCCTCCGCCCCGAGCTTCTTCAGTACATCGGCCAAGTTGGTCAGAGTGGTCGGGCAGAAATCCGGACACAGCGTGTAGCCGAAATAAAGCAGCGTCACCTTGCCACGAAAATCCGCCGCGGTCACTGGTTTGCCAGTCGTCGCATCGGTCATGCTGAATGATAGAGGCGGCAGGCTGCCGGAGACGTCCGACTCGTGCCAGGGCGTTTTTTTGTCGCAGCCGGCAACGGCCATTGTCAGTAGAACGGTGCCAAGCGCTAACACCTCACGTCGCAAAATGCTCACGGGACCAGTCGCACCCATCCAATTCGCCTGGCGGGCAACCTCGCGCCGATACGCCTCGCGCGAAAGTTAAGAAACCCTAGTAATCCGGTAACCCATCGGTCAGCTCAGCGGCGGCCGCTTGTCGAGACAGGTGCGAGACAGCGCGGGCACCTGCGCGCCGTTTTAGGTCAACCCGATCACAGGATCGAATTGTACCCGGTTGGTGGTCGGTAGGGGTTGTCGGTGCAACCAGGCTAGCACTGGCGAAACACCACATGCGTCGGGCGCCGGCCCTTTCATTTCGCTGCAACGAGGCGGTTTCGGCAGCACCCAATCTGTCATCATGCAACTTGACGATGCCAACACCAATAGGTGACTGGCGTCACGTTGGTGCGGGGGATCCTTCGCTGATGGCGGCCTTAAAACGGAACTCGATTTTTGTCTTTGCCGCCGTCGTAACAGGATTGATCTCTATCATCTTCGGTCTGGGCGTGGTGCGCGCCAGCCGGATCTTCCAGCAGATGACGGCAGAGCAGCCATGGCTGGTCTTCGCGCTCTGCCCTGTCGGTTTTGCGATCATCGTATTCCTGACCCGCACGTTGTTTCCCGGTGCGCAGGGTTCGGGAATTCCTCAGGCCACCGCGGCGCTGAAAATGCAC
>JASHQG010000234.1 GCA_030037665.1 Acetobacteraceae bacterium | reverse complement strand
GCGCTGGCGAAGGCGACGGGAGAGCCGCTCTTGTTCAAGGGTAACGATTTCAGCCTGACCGACATACGGACGGTATAGAAAATGCCGCACGCGCGCCTTGCTGAGCGGCGCCATGCCGGGCTTCGATGGCGGGCCGTCGATGCAGAAGAGCGGCAATGGAGCGGCGTACGTAGCGTTACTGGTAGTGAACTTGATGGCTCCACCGAGTCGGGCGAGCTTCAGAAGCGCATCACTGTCGTAACCGTCTGCTCCGCGCCTTGCGATCCCAGCTTCCATGCGAGGAAGGTCGCGCAAATCGCCGTCATTGTGGGGCCGCCGAGGCGCCGGACGATGTTGGCCGACGGCGTCGCGATCGGCAGATCCTGACGCCGAACCGCCGCATAGGCGGCGGGCATCGGCGGCGTCGCACTTCACGCCGATGGTGACGGCAGCCACGTGAACTGCGTTCAATAGAACCGGATCGGTGGTGATCCGGTACCGAGTCCCTAGCGGTATGCGGCGCCGAGTGAGGTCCGCGATTGTGATGTCTCGGCCTTCGATCGCCCTCCCGGCGGCGCCGAACCGTCACGTCCAGCATCCGCTCAAGCCTCGTTCGGATCGCCGCGGGGCAGCGCGCGGTCCATCGCTGAACTTCCATGGCGGTTCTGCAGCCACAACAGCAGGAAGCCCGTGATAGGAATGATGATATCCATATAGAAGACGATGCCGGCGTTTCCCGGAGCGAAGTTGTGAGCGGCGATCATCTGGTAGATATGGCCGCCAGCAGCGCCGAGCAGGAAGACAGCCGGCCCAACGATAGCGCCCAAACGCAAATCGAAGCTGCGAAAGGCTGCAATGAAGCCAGTGGCCGCGAAGCCGAGGCTCGCGGTCGCGACCTCGAATTGAAACGGACTGTCGTCCCAGCCGATGAACGCGGCGGACATGCGGCCGAACAGGCTATGCATGATGAAGTTGTAAAAGAAGCCAACGCCGATGGTCCAGAAGACGAACCACGAGATGAGCTTTTCCGCAACAAGGGCGGCCGATCGCGGCGGGGATGCACGGATAATGGCGATCGCCGAAAAGATGAGGCCGAGAACGAAGAGGGTGAGCGAATAGTTTGCCAGGACGAAGTGGATGATGTCAGCCATCGGACCGCCTCTCTGAGGATGGATGAAGTTCAGTGCGCAGCATTCGCGAGCACCTCGCGATGTTATTGAAGTTGCGCGCGCCGCACCATAGGCCGCCCGAAGGCGAGGTCCGATCATGGGATCGAAGTCCCGGCTGCAGCACAGACGCTTGTGGCGGACGGCGGCCTAGGCAGCGTGCCCAATCAAGTCTCCGACCTGAGGGCGCGAGAAGCCGCATTGGACGGCGCGCAAAATCCGGGAACTGCTGGTCTGCAAGCTGGCCGTCGGGTCAGCCCACCGGGAGACATACCATTGACCGACGACGAGAAGTACAACGAACGGCTGAAACTGCTCGCCACGGCCATCAATAACTTTGCCGTGGCGTTTGTCGTCGTAGTGCTGGTCACGCCGGTCGTATCTGGAAATATCCCCGGCACGCCGGCTGGGGCGGTGACGCTCACTTAGCGTGTGATGGGCATCATCCTACAAATAGCGGGACGATACGTCCTTGGAGACCGCCGCCGATGACCGATCAGGTCGTGAATGAGATGTTGATGCCCGTCGTCGTCGGGCTCGTCCGTATTGCCGGCAGGGTCATCGGCACCCAGTTCAGCAGGAAATCGCTTTGCTCCACCCTGAGCGCCACGACAACTTGCCGTTCCATCCTTTCACTCTTTCGTGGCGGTACGTTGTGGTTGGGCAACCTCTGCTGACGGGCAGCCGTTGTTGTGCCTCTTGAGCAGGAGTTCGTGCTGGTTATCGCTTTTAATGCGCAAGCGGCGCGGACGTCGAGGCTGGTGTTGCTTCGGTTTGATCCGTGCCCCATCGTTGGGATCCGCCAACCTAGCCTTGCGGAAGTCGATCAGACCGCGTCTTTCCAGTGCCTGCTATGTTCGGTACTCGTGCACTGGCACTCTGTGCCAGTCTGAGCCTGCCTTGCGTAAGTCCTCGCGAGGCCGTGCCAGGTTCCAAGAGAGTTTTCGCTTCCTCATTGCGGGTCATCCGCCAGCACGGCGAGCGCACCTTGTGAATCGGTGAACTCCACGAACGGCGAGATGTGGACCGGAGTTAGCCCTTCGCGGGTAGTGAATGTGGCCGCACGATTGGAGTTATAGGTGATTCGTATGCGACAGCCTGGCGTAGACAAGTTTTCCACCTGCTCACCCACCGCCCTTGCATGGACCTCTCGGCAGTGGGTTCGGACGCGCGGGGATCGTCAAGTCGCGGTGCGCGCAATCGGCTCGAGATTGAACGAGATCTTATATTCAAGAAGGCTGACGTTTGGGATCGCCAGGAGGACTGACGGTTCTTAGATATGTTCTCAGCAACGATGATCCCGTGGACGGCCTTGCCTTTGGCGAGGTTTCCAAACGCCGTTTTCGGCCCGAATATACATTTTAAGGCACCGACAGCAGCACAATGAACGCGGCTGGCCTTACAGTCGGCGCAAGATCTGTTGGAACCTTTCCGGCAACGCGATGTGGCCTTGAAACGGCAGTTCGATCCGCTCCGCGTGGCCGCGCGGGATTTCAGAACATCTGGAGGCACCCTCGCTGGCGGTTCGACCGGCGATAGCGACGCGCGCGGCATTGGCACGCTCGCGCTACAAGCGCTTGTACGCCAACACTCCCCGAACCTATAGATTGTACCGAACGATTTCGCGGCCGCGACGCTATTGGAACCCGGCGTTTTGTCATCATAAAAGTTCTTGCCCACCTTGCTAGTCCGGTTTAGCAATGGGCGTGTTCAAGCCGCATCCATCCTTCTAGCCTTCCCTGGAAGGCCTCATGTTCCGACTTCTTGGCGTCCCATCGGATCCGGTCGACAGCCTTCAACTCGCACTCGCCATCGAGGTGGCTGTGCTGCCTCCCTACCTCTACGCCTGCTGCTCCAATCCGGCGTCGAGGCCGGCGCTTCGCCAATGCCGATCAACCATGCGTATGGCCGAACCGTCGGCAGGATTGGTCCGTGGCCTAACGCGTGTCTTCGACCGGGTCTTCCGCACCTATTTCTTGACGTATCCGGTGACGCGCTTTCTGCGGGGCCCGCTGCAGTTTTGGGTATGGCGTGTACGCATCACAGAGCTGACCGATCAGCGTTTGTTTGAGACAGCCAGACACATGCCGGTCACCTGGTCCCTGTCCGCTGGTCAGAGACAGATCTTGCAGCCTTGGAATTCGCGTCTGGACGGCCCAATTGCGTCTCGACAGCCGCGGGTGGGCTCAGGAGCGGGTCGAGCATGACGCTCGCGAGCTTCATACCCGCGGATCGCTGTGCCGCGCTTGCGGCAGGCCTGCAATTGCCTCGATCGCAACACGGGACGGCGCTGCTTGCCGACATCAGCGGTTTCACAGCCCTGGCCGAGACACTCGAGCACGTGCTCGGACCGCAGCGCGGCGCTGAGGAACTGACCCTCATCGTCAATCGGATCTTCGATGCCCTCGTCGATGCAATCGATCATAATCACGGTAGCATCATCGGATTCAGCGGCGACGCCCTCACTTGCTGGTTCGAAGGCGATGATGCGCGATCAGCTATAGCGTCCGCGCTCGAAATGCAGGCAACCATGTCCAGCGCAGGTCGCGTCGATATACATGCCGTACCTGTGACATCGGTCGGGTTGAAGGTGGCCCTCACTGCCGGACCGATATACCGATTCCAGGTCGGAGACCCAGCCATCCAACTGTTCGACTGTATTGCGGGTAGCGTGGTCGATCGACTGGGGATCGGCTATCATCTCTGTCGTGCCGGCGACGTTCTGGTCGATAGCGGGATCGCCGAGCATCTCGCAATGCCATTGCGAATCGAAGAGTGGTGCGAGGAGCCGGAAAGCGGTGCACGTTTTGCCCGCATAACGGCTATCTCGGCCGAGGTGCCTAGGCGGCCCTGGCCCTCCGTGTCGGACGACCGCATTGCCCCGGACGTGCTACGCGCTTGGATTATGCCGCCACTCTATGAATGGCTGCAGTCCGGTCGGAGTCGTTTTCTCTCTGAATTCCGACCCGTTGTGGCGCTGTTCGCGCAATTCGGCGGCGGTAGCTACGACACCGAACCGGACTCAGGGGAACGTCTGGACGCGTTCATTCGCTGGGCGATGCAGGTCATCGCCCGCCATGGCGGTTTCATGGTTCAGCTGACGATGGACGACAAAGGCAAATACTTCCTCGGCATCTTCGGCGCGCCGGTCGCCCATGGCGATGATTTGCGTCGAGCAGCCGCTGCGGGACATGAATTGCGGAATCCACCGGAGACATTAGTGGGATTTCGCCATGTGCGGATCGGCGTGAACGCCGGGCGCGTGTACGCAGGTCTATACTCCGGTTCGCGGTCGATGTACGGCGTGGCTGGCGACTGCGTGAACGTGGCAGCGCGGTTGATGGAGGCGGCGCAACCTGGACAGGTGCTCGTCAGCGCGCAGGTAGGGTCTTCCTTGGATCGACGGTTCGCCATTCGCCCACTCGAGCCAATCGCAGTTAAAGGCCGCAGCAAGGCGGTGGCTATTTACGAGCTGGTAGGGCCGGCCGCCACATCGGTCCGCTTGAGCGAGCCGCGCTATCCGCTCCCTCTCGTCGGCCGCGCTAACGAGATCGACGCGATCGCACATGCGATCACGGATGTGCAAAGTGGTCGCGGACAAGTGCTGGCGCTTTGCGCAGACGCCGGCATGGGTAAGTCGCGTCTGGTTAATGAGGCCACCCAACGTGCAACGGCTGCCTCGTTCGCGTGCTTCCTTGGCGAGTGTCAATCCTACGGCACCGCCACGGCCTACTTGCCATGGCGAGCAGTGTTCAACGGGATATTCGGTCTCACCATCGAAGAGCCGCGAGCCCGAACACAGGCACGGCTCGGGGCGGCGCTCGGCGAAGCGGCGATGCTCGTGCCGCTTCTTGATCGCATCCTAGACTTTCCGATGGTGGAAAACGATACCACCCGCTCGATGCCTGCACAGGTGCGCAAACACACCCTCGAACAAATGCTCGCGGGGTATCTACGCCGCCGGTCTGCCGGGGGACCCATCTGCGTAGTCCTTGAAGATTGCCATTGGATCGATTCCCTCTCGCAGGATCTGTTGTCGGCAATCGCAGGTGCGGTGGCCGACGTGCCCGTGCTGATCGTCCTCACTTACCGGCCCGCCGGAATTGAAGATGCCGGACAATTCCGCGCGGATCGCATCTCGAACATGACCGAACTCCGGTTTGGCGAGCTCGGTCCGCTGGAGGCCGCACAGCTCGTCGCACTGTTGATCGCGCACCTGTCCGATACAAGCGGCCGACCATCCGAAGCCCTTTCACTCCGACTGACCGAGCACGCGCAAGGCAATCCGTTCTATATCGAAGAGCTCGTTCGGTTCATGTTCGAAAGCCGTCTCGACGTGACAAGCGACGGTGAGTTGGAACAGTTGGAGCTGCCTGCGAGCCTGGAGAGTCTGATTCTCCAGCGCATAGATCGGCTAAGCGACGGGCAGCAGCTCACTGTCAAGGTATCGAGTGTGATCGGCCGGAGGTTCTCAGTGGACTGGTTGCTGGGCGCGTTCGGGCGAACGATCGACGCGGGAAGAGCGCCGCGGGATCTTGAGAGCGTGTCGGAAGCTGGTTTGATCGTAATCGATACGCCACCACCGGAACTCGCATATCTCTTCCGTCATGCCATCGTTCGCGATGTCGCATACGGCACTCTGACCTATCGGCTGCGTCAGGAACTGCACGAGCTACTGGGACAGTACCTCGAAGGGTCGTCCCATGGCCGAGGCCCGGTGGATCTGCTCGCCTATCACTACGCGCGCAGCGCGAACCGGTCCAAAGAGGCCGAGTACCGGCAGCTCGCCGCGGAATTGGCCATCCGCAGCGGCGCTTACGGCGACGCGCTTCAGCACGTGGCCCGCGCTTCGGAAATCGTCGCTGCACAACCCGAGGGCGCGGTGCGGCGAGGACAGGAGCTGGAATTGCAGTTGCTCCTCGGCACGATTCTCCTCGTGGTCCAGGGACAGGGATCCGCGGATGCAAAGCGCGCATACGACCGTGCGCGCGAATTGGCACGTGCAGTGACCGCGGGACCAGCGCTCAGCCGCGCCATTTTCGGGTTGTGGACTTACTATCTGTTTCAAGGCCAGATGCAGCCGGCTGGCGAGCTGGCCGACGAGGCTGTGGTGCTGACTCGCCGCTCGCCCGATCCGGCGATGCACATCATGGCACAGCTGGCCGTGTGCCAGACGCACCTCTGGACTGGGCAATGGCGTAAGTGCGCTGAACACTTCGACAATGTACTCACGCTCTACGACGCATCGCATCACGAAGCTTACATCACGCATTACGCACAGAATCCCCGGTTCACGGCGACCGGCTCGGGCGTTTGCGCATTGTGGGCCCTCGGCTGCCCGGATCAAGCGGCAGCGGCCGTCGACGCCGCAATTCGTGAGGCCGCGATCCTGAACCATGACTTCACGTCCGTTATTGCTTATCTGAATCGCCCGATTCTCGCCTATCTCGCGCGACGTCCTGATGTTTTGGCGACGACCGTTCGTGAACTGATCGAGCGCGCCCAGCGGGCACGCAATCCTTTCTACATCGCGCTCGCTCTCGCTCTTGAGGGCTGGTCCAAGGTGACGAGCAGCCAGCACAATGAAGGGTTGGCGCAGCTCCGCGAACAGGACGCCACGATGCGCGCTATCGGCTCGCAACTCGCCGAACCGATGATCACCGCGATGATGGCCGAGGGTTGCCTGCGCGCGAACCGCTTGGATGAGGGCCTAGCGATTCTTGATGAGCGGTTCGACATCTTCACTGAGCAGGGGCGTCTGAGCTTTGTCCCAGAGCACCTGCGGATTCGCGCGGAACTTTTGCTCGCAGCGAGCCATGACCACTATGAGACAGCCGTCGACCATCTGCGCCATGCGATGGCTGTTGCGCGTGAGCAAGAAGCACTCGGGTTCGAGTTGCGGGCGGCAATAAGTCTCGCGCGTGTTTTGCGCGGTCGCGGTTATCAGGCAGAAGCGGGAGCGCTCTTGCGTCCTGTCTATGGGGCGTTCAGCGAGGGATTTGAGAGCACCGATCTACGAGAGGCGTCCGCGTTCATCGGGTCGGTCTGACGCAGGGGTCTGAAACGCCACGACGTTATTGGCGCAACTATTAGAGAGTCGCGACGGGAAGCTCGCCAAGGCACAGCAAAGATTTGAATAGGCCGGCATCTCACTTTGTGACGATGGGTTTATGCGTTACGGTCTCTGTGTCGATGTGAGGAGGGCGCATTGAGCTATCTCAACACCCCGCGACTTAGCTTCTGCGGATTGTTCGAGGCCGACGTCAATACGATCAACAACGATGTCCGGCATTACGACGTGGCCTCGTTCGAAGCGCGCTTCCAACGGGTCCAGCAGCCCGCCCCGGACGGCAACGGCACCATCTACAACGGCTGGTGGAACCCGAAGGGCTCCAACACTTTCCGGCTCCTGCGCTGCCGCGCCTCGGGCGCGGTTGACGAAGAGGGGACGGCCGTCGAGGGTGATCCGGCGCTCGGCCTGCGCGTCGAATCGCAGACCGGACGCACCGCCGCCAAGCTCGTCGACCTTGATCCGCAATTTCAATTCGCCTCCGGCATCTGGGGGCTGCGGATTGCGCTGACGCTGGGTGATTCGGTTCAGATGTCGGCGTGTTTCCGGATGGCGACGTTCCGCGACATCTTCCTCACGCGCGTCGCCGGCATCGGCGGCAGTCCCGCCGCGTCCGCCCGGTTCACCGGATTCCTCGACGACATCGACTGGGGGAAGGACGTCTGGCGCTCGGCCTTGCTTGCGTCATGGAAGTCGACCGCCGAGGCGAACCACAACCGCCTGTCCATGAGTCTGATGACCTACGGCTACAGCAAATCGCCGGGCGCGGAGGGCTTCACCTTCGGTTCCGTGATCGGCTCAATCGCGCCTTGGAAGCGCGGCCAGCCGCTCTCGTTCGCGCCCGGGCGGCGGTTCGGCCCGCTCGCCGGAGGTTTCGCGTCGGCCGCGCGGTTTGGCTACATGAACGCAGCCTTGTCGCCGGACGCCACGCTGCTTTCGGTGGACTTCGGCAACGCGTTTCCCATGATGATGAGTGGCTCCGCAATCGTCCTCGACAATCCGGGGCCCCTGCAGGTCGTCGTGCTCGAGGACGCAGACAAGACAGTCGGTAGTTCCGACAATCTGCTCCTCACGCCCTCCGCGCGGGATGGCGACGTTTTGGCTCGGAAACAGTTCGTGCGGATTGGGACGCTCTCCGGCTGCGACATCGACTGGCTCAACCGGACGGGCGGGATTGTGGACTTTCGCGTCCCCAAAAAGGCCCGCAGCCTGGTCGTCGACCATCCGATCGCGATCCTTCTTCCCGCAGCCCAGGGCGGCTTTCCAATCGCGCTGCGTGAGACCGTCGCGGGCTTGTGGGTGCGCGCCGACGACTTCGTGCAGCGGATCGACGCGGCGGCGGATGGCTGGGTGCGGGGCGACGCGCGGCTCCACGCCATGCGCTTCGGCAGACCTTGGAAAAAGGCCAAGCTCGTGATCAGCCTCGCGGCTCCCGACAATACGCAAGGTGACGCCTCCCCGGACCAGGTCCAGCCGCCGCAGGCGCCGATCCCGACGATCAACGTGCCGGCGGACAAGTTCCGTTTCGCTCAAACCCGGCTGACGACCGACGCGCGTGGTCAAGCGACGCTGACCTATTGGGCGCGCGACCCCGGATGCCCGCGCCAATATATCGACGGGCAGATATTTTGGGTGAACTACGCGCTCGCCGCGACCGGCCAGTCGCCGATGCCGACGTTCGAGGTGGTCGCGGTTCACGTGCGCGACGCGTTCACGCCGCCGGCGACACCGAGCTGGGAGTCGGACATCGCGCCCATCCTCGCTCAGTTCGGGAATCTCTATCCCATCATGAGCGAGGGGCTGTTCAGTTTTTCTAATTACGAGGCGGTTGCCGCCAACGCCCGCCTGCTCTACCTGGCGTTCACGCGGGATCTTGACGATCCTGAATATATGCCGGCGACACGCGATCTCTCCGCGGGCAAGCGGCGCATGCTGGTCAACTGGCTGGCGGGGTTCCTGTTGGAGCCGCCGTCGCACGCCGGTCGGCTTCCGGCCCCGCCGGCCAGCAGCGAGCCTCCCGCCGACCTTGTGATGGCGATCACTGGCCCCGACCATCCGACCCGAGTGAAGCCGGCAGTGGCACTCGCGGCGCTTGGGGCGCTTGGCGGAGGAAGCGACGGCAAGACGGCCGCGGTCGGCAATGCGCTACGACGGCAGGCGGCTTCCGGCACCGGCGCTTGAAGGAAACTGTCCATGCTCAAGATCGCCGCGGAACATGTGTTACGAATTCGGTCGGCCCGCTACGCCGCCGATCTGCACGATACGGTGCAAAAGGCGATCGAGCTCGAGCACGCCACCATCCCTGCCTATATGTGCGCGCTCTACACCTTGAAGCCCGGCTTCAACCAGGTCGTCGCAGAGATCATTCGGAGCGTCGTCCGCGAGGAAATGCTGCACATGGCGATCGTCTCCAACCTGCTCATCGCATTGGGAGGCGCGCCGGCGATCAACAAGAAGGAGTTCATTCCCATCTACCCCGGACCATTGCCGATGAACATCGGCGACGGCCTCATCGTCACGCTCGCCAAGGCGACGGTCGAACTGATTCGCGACGTATTCATGGTCATCGAGGCACCGGAGGATGCCATCAATCTCGACGCGGCGATCGGCGACGACTACGCCACGATCGGCCAGTTCTACCGGGCGCTCGAGAAGAAGATCCTTGAGCTCGGCGACGCCGCGTTCCATCCGCAAAGCTTCGCGCGTGAAGTCGTCAACCTGAAGTGGTTCGGCGCCGACGAGCTCTTCCACATCGTGGGGCCGGATAGCGCCGTTCGCGCGCTGAAAATCATCGTCAGACAAGGAGAGGGCCGGCACAAAACGCCGCTCGGTCCCCATGACGAACCGGCCCACTACTACCGCTTCAAGCAAGTTCTGCGCGGCCGGCGGCTTGTGCACGATCCGGACGCGCCGGACGGCTTTTCCTATTCGGGACCGGCGGTGGTGCTTGACCCTCGGGGCGTCTGGAACATGCAGCCCAACCCGAACCCGGAGGCTCTTCCCGACGGATCGCGGGCGCGCAACGTGTCCCTCATCTTCGCCAACGCCTATACGCGGCTCCTCGGCCTACTCCATGAGGCATTCAATGGTGATCCGGGCCTCATCGACCGCGCGATTGCGCTCATGTACGACCTGCGCCTCCTGGCACAGCGCGTGCTCTCCATCCCGCTCCCCGGTCAGCCGGACCTGAGCACCGGGCTGCCGTTCTGCTATCGGCCTGCCCTGTAGAGGCGCTGTGCTAAGGCTGGGCCAAATCCTGCGGAAACGAAAACATATGGCTCGGGTCGTATTCCTGCTTGATTGCGCACAACCGATCGACGTTGCCACCGTAATAGGCGCGTTTCCAGTCCCCCAGACCCTCCTGCATGTAGTTCACGTACACCGCGCCCGTCAGGTACGGCTCCATGGCCTTGCGGAAATTGTCGGCCCACTGTCGCAATTCTCGCGAGAGCGCGGCGTCCGAGCGCTCGCAAATGCCGATAAAACTGAAGCTGAACAGCTGGTCGCGCCAGTAAAACGCCGTCTCATCCGGACGCTTGTCGCGAATCCGACCGCCGAGCGACTCGATGAATCCGAACGAAAGATCCGGCGCCCGCGGCGCGGCGCCCGCGGGACGGCTGGCGATGCGGCTCGCAGCCCGTGCGGCCTGAGCGGGCTTGGGCGCATGTTCGAACCAAGTAATCATGGTGTCGATTGCCGCGTCCGGAAAGTCGTTGGCGAGAAACCCGCTCTTCCAATACAATGATTGACCAGGCCACGCGGTGGTCGATTCGGTCGCGGTGTACCCCGGCAGGGTCGTTGGGCCGAGGGATGTATTGACGGCTTTCGGCGCGCCAAAGTTATTGAGGATGTCGAAGAGATACTCGTACCCCTCGACCCAGTCGCCATTGAAGAAGACGCTGAGTACGAAAATCGGGTTGGACTGGTCGTCAAAGGCGACGATCGGTAACAGAGTCAGTCGCGAGTCGCAGTCCGGGCTTCGCATCCATTCGCGGTAGAATTGAAACAGTTTTTTCGCGTCGGCCGCCCATTTGTTCGTATCAGGACCGGAGGCGTAGACGAGCGACCCTGCGGTGAGGGCGTGTCCGATCGGATGCAGGCGAAAGGTAAAGCTCGTGACGGCGCCGAAATTGCCTCCCCCGCCTCCGCGCAACGCCCAGAAGAGGTCCGGCTCCTCGCTCTCGCTGACCTTGATTAGTTGCCCGCGCCGGCTAGTGACGAGCGTGGCTTCGATCAGATTGTCGATCGTCAGCCCATGACTGCGCGATATGGGTCCGAATCCGCCCCCTTGAGCGAGGCCTCCCACGCCGACCTGAGGGCATCCGCCTCCCGGCGCCGCGTAGCCGCGCGGATAGGTGGCGAGATCGACCTGGCCCCAGAAGGCACCGCCCCCGACCGTCACCGTCTTCTCCCGCAGGTCGACGCCAACCGTCTGTAGGGCGGTCATGTCGATGACGAGCTGATCGCTCCGCGTCGAAAATCCAAGCGCACCGTGCCCGCCGCACCGGCAAACCGCCTTGAGGTCAGTCGCGTTACAAAAGCGTACGCAGGCGACGACATCCTCATCATTCGCGCAATAGGCGATCGCGGCGGGACGCTGGTCGATTCTCGCGTTGAGTACGCCTCTTGCCTCGTCGTAGAGCGCGCCGTCGCTCGGAAGAACCAGCCGCCCCCGCAATCTATTTTTGAGACTGCGCCAGTAAGCTTGACCTGCCGGCATGGCCCTCTCCCCACCCATGGATTGATCGACTTGTAATTCCCGGTTCAGACGGTTCCTCGTGTCAGAGCATCTCGCGATCGTCACGGCCTTTATTGAGCCCGGCGTGTAGCGGAGCCAGTGTGGGTCGCTACTCCTTCACTGTCGTGGACTTGCACCTCCGACTCCTTGCCGGTTTGTGCCGGCGCACCTCACATTGACGGCAATCATAAGACACTGATGTCAACCAGTTTCCCTGTCATGGTTTTCGGCAACGTGACACGGTACTTTCAGCGTATTACGGCCCGCGTGAGCGCTGTTCTGCCCGCGCTAGGGGGACGGTCCTGTCCACTGTCGCCTTTGCAGCAGCAGCGGCGGCAGCGCTGAAAGCTGCCGCAGAAGCGGCAGCATCTGACCAGGGTAGTCGGGGAGGCGGCCGATGATAATATGGTGGCCCATGCCATTCTGTGACTGTTCGGACGACCCAAGGACCGGAGCCGATGAGGAATTCCATGCCTGCGATCGTCTCGCCGTTTCTGCGTCATTTCTGCCGCGCCACCCTGCTCGCCACCGTGCTCTGTGCCGGCACTTTCCTGTGGGGAATGCCGGCCCGCGCGGCTGCGCCGGACGCGGACCAGGCGAAGGCAATGCAGGACGCAATCCAGTCCTGGCTCGCTGGGCTGTTAGGCCCGGCAGCATCGAAACTGCCGCAGCCGCCGGTGCAGGTGACGCCTGCAGGAGACCATTACGTGGTGGCGGTGCCGTTCGATCGGATGTTGACGGCGATCACCGGCCTGAACTCGAGCATGCCGGGTCCCTGGACCATGAACCTCGCGCCGCGGGATGAGAACAAGTGGGAGGTCGAGCAGGTCCATTTCCCGACGCCCTGGACGTTCTCGATTCACACCCGGTCCGGCGCAAACACGGTCGGGATGGACATGAAGATCAACGTGCAGAAGCGCACCGCACACGGGCTGGTCGATCCCACCTTCGCTTCGCCCTCCACGCTCGAAAGTGCAACGCAAGGCCTGGACATGACAATGACCAGCGAAACGGGGGAGAGAAAGGCGGAAAGAAAGCAGCGCACGGACAGTGAGACGTCGAAGCTCGTGCTCACCCCCGCGGAAGGCACCACCCTCAATGCCTCGGACGACGGCACATTCGACGGAATGACCGTCGAGGAAATCCTGCCGAACGGCCACGATTTGCAGTTCAAGGTCCTTCACGGCGCCGTCGGCATCCGCGTTGATCATATGGATCGCGTGAAGTTCGCGTCCCTTGTGACGAGCCTCGTGGATTGGGCCAAGGTGTTGCGAAACAAGAGCTCGGCGCTGGCTGCACAGGGCAACGGCGCGGCGGATGGCAAGGGCGACAGCGTCACAGAGACGGACGCCAAGACCAAGGCGGCCATGAACGAGCGGCAGAAAGCGGAGGCGCATGCGTTGTTGCTCGCGATGCGGGGCC
>JASHQG010000233.1 GCA_030037665.1 Acetobacteraceae bacterium | reverse complement strand
GATGGATTGGTCGGTGGCTTTACTTATGGCGGACGGCGGGAAGCGCGAGCTCTGTTGAACGAAGAAGACCGTAACTGGAAGCCGGTGTTCCATCCGATCATCCGGACACATCCGGAAACCGGGCGAAAGGCCTTGTATTTCGATCCAGGCAAGATCGTCTCGATCGAGGGCATCGACGAAGCAGAGGCCGATGACCTGATCGAAGAACTGGCAGGTCGGATGATTCAACCGGGCGCGGAGTACCACCACAAGTGGCGGGTCGGCGATATCGTCATCTGGGATAACCGGTGTTCATATCATCGCGCGGCCGGCGATTATCCGCCGCACGAGGATCGCATACACTGGCGTGTCTCGATAAAGGATTTTGCCGAAACGAGTCAGCTTGCGGCCGAATAACCGCCCGTTTGCAAGAAGAAGCGGGCCAGGCCCGATGCCTGGGCACAACCGGTTGCGCAGCCATCGCCCGGGCACGAGTGCGCTGAATGGCGCCGCAAATCCGCTTCATCCCGGCACGCTTGGCAGGCAGCATGGTAGTGACACCTCGTTGGTGATCCGTCTGACTGGCATGCGTGGTGTATGGTGTGTGGCGCCGGTATCAGGCCGTCCAGGCGCGACGCGCATGTCGATGCCGATGCGGTCAACGTGCACCCCGGCACGCCACGGCCAGTCTCGGCCGAGCCCAGGTCTTACTTGGCAAATACAGGAGGGGCGAGGATGGCCGCCATGACCCGCGGGGCACGCCCGACGGAACAGGCGGCCATGGCGAGCGCTTAGGCTTCCACCACCCGCTGGGTCTGCACACCGAGCCCCTCGCACGACAACCGCATCACGTCTCCGACTTTCAGGAATACGGGGTTCGGCTTGACGCCCATACCGACGCCGGGCGGCGTGCCGGTGGCGATCACATCGCCTGCGTGCAGCGTGATGAAGTGGCTGACATAGCTGACCAGTTTCACCACGCCGAAGATCATCGTCTTCGTGCTGCCATTCTGCATGCGTTTGCCGTTGACCTCGGTCCACAGTGGCACGTTCTGCGGGTCAGGGATTTCGTCCTTGGTCACCATCCAGGGGCCGGTTGGGCCGAACGTGTCGCAGCCCTTGCCCTTGTCCCAGGTGCCGGCGCGTTCGATCTGGAATTCGCGTTCGCTCACGTCGTTGCAGACACAATAGCCAGCCACATGGTGCATCGCTTCATGTTCGGGCACGTAACGCGCAGTTTTACCGATGACGATGCCAAGCTCGACTTCCCAATCCAGCTTCTTCGAACCACGCGGCATCTTCACGTCGTCATTCGGGCCGCACATGGCACCGAGTGACTTCAGGAAGACAATTGGCTCCTTCGGGATCTGTGCCCCGGTCTCGGCCGCGTGGTCGGCGTAATTGAGGCCGATGCACAGGTAGTTCACCGGCCGCGCGACACAGGCGCCGATGCGCACGCCCGGTTCGACCTTTGGCAGGGTCGCCGGATCGATGCCGGCGATCATTTTGAGCATCGGCTCGGACAGCGAGTATCCGTCGATGTCGCGCACCACAGAGGACAGGCAGCGGATCGTCCCGTTCTTGTCGAGCAGCGCGGGTTTCTCGGAACCCGGTGGGCCGTAGCGCAGCAGCTTCATGGTCGGTCTCCTGTTGATCTCGTTGTCATCTGGTGGGCGTCGTTGCGCCTCTCGCAACGGCAGCGGGTGCGTCTATAACGTCAGCCCGCCATCGATCACGACTGCCTGGCCGGTGACGAACTGCGCTTCGTCGGACGCGAGATACACCGCCAGCGCAGCGATCTCCTCCGGCGTGCCCAGCCGCCCCATCGGCTGGCGTGCGATGAACGCCGCGCGCGCCGCCTCGATGCTGCCGGCAGCGGCAGCATTCGCCTGGATCCGTTCGTCCAGACTTGGCGTCTCCACCGTCCCCGGGCACAGGCAGTTGCAGCGTATGCCACGCGTCACGTAATCCGCGGCGACCGACTTTGTCATGCCGATCACCGCTGCCTTCGTCGCACTGTAGATGAAACGGCTCGGCACGCCCTTCAGGCTCGACGCTACAGACGCCATATTCAGGATCACGCCGTGCCCGCGTTCGAGCATGGGAGGCAGGAATGCGCGCATGGTAAGGTACATCGAGCGTGCGTTCAGCTCGAAGGCGAACTCCCATTCCTCATCTGTCGCATCCAGAATCGTGCCCTGATGCACGAAGCCGGCGCAATTGAACAGGATGTCGGTGGCGCCGGCATCCCGCGCGGCCTGAACAATGTCAGCGGCGTGCAGGACGTCGAGCTTCGCGGTGCGGATGTGCTCCGACGCAATCTGGTGCACCTGCGTCTCATTCACATCCGTGGCGATGACGCGCGCGCCGTCCGCGGCGAAGGCCAGTGCGGTGGCGCGACCGATGCCCTGGGCCGCAGCCGTGACGAATGCGGTCTTCCCGGCGAGCCTGCCGCTCATGTTTGCCTCCTCGATCACGACGGAGGCCGAGTCGATACGAGGTTTCGTCAGCTCGCGAAAGGCCGCCCGGGTCCGTCAGAGTGCAACCGCAGGCCGCCGCACACCAGAAGTCCGCCGCTCGGCCAGGCGGGCCCCGCCAGGCCGGTCCGACGTTCGGACCGACCTGTCGCGATGGCGTCACCGTGCGGCACGGGCACCCGGACGGGGATGACGTGATCCTGCTTGCTGATACCCTCACGTCACCGCCGCACGGGCCTGCCCGCCATAGACCCGGCTGACCCTCGAACCCGGACCGCTGCGTCCGCTCAGAACGAGCCGCACGCCCGCGTGACGGTCATGCCGACGACCTGCTGGTGGAACATGATCCGATAGGCGTTGCTGACCCGCTTGACGGTCACGATGCTGTCCGGCGAGTCGGGCAGGGCGGTGATCAGCACCTTGGTGCGCTCATAGACCGTTTTTCGGTCGACCTTACTCATCCATCCGCCCATCGCATCGTATACGGTGAAGCCATGAGGCAGAGCCGGGCTAACCACCTGACGGACGAACGTGTCCCAGTCACTGTCGGTCACCTCGCGTGACGGCGGTATCGACCGGCCGAGAAAGAGCTCGAACACCAGCAGCGGTCTGCCGAACGGCACGGGGCAGCTCTCGTCGATCGTATCCGGGCTGGTGTTGGGCACCGATGCGCACGCCGCCAGCAGCGCTGCGCAGCAGAGTACCAGCAAGGCCGTATGGCGCGGCAGTGTCATAGGCTCGTGCCTCGGGGCCGGACGCCACCCGGTTATCACATGTTGCGTGTGCGGGCGTTCACCTGCGCGGATTGCCAACGCACGCCTCCGGGCGAGGCACC
>JASHQG010000232.1 GCA_030037665.1 Acetobacteraceae bacterium | reverse complement strand
CGACACTGGCCATGTGATCAATGCTGTCGCGGCCTGCACGCGTTTGCTCGGGGCGCGGCACCGCGCCCTTGCCAGCATGCAGTCTCTCATCGAGAGTGGCGAGGCAGGAATGAACCTGCTCCGGCGTCTGCCGCTGCACGACGCGGCGATTGGCCCTTTCGCGCAGCCATTGAACCGCGTGCGCCTGCTTGCGCCGCTGCCGGTGCCGTCGCAGGTGCGCGATTGCTCGGTGTTCGCGCAGCACGTCAGCAACGCCCCGCTCGGCATGCAACGGCTGAAGGCTGTGCTGGCCGGCGAACCCGCACCGTCTCTGCCCGACGCGGCCATTGCCGACGTCTATAGGGAACAGCCGATCTGGTACATCACCAACCGGTTCAGCGTCGTCGGCAATGATGCGGTGGTGCGTTGGCCGTCGTACAGCCGCGTGATGGATTTCGAACTGGAGGTTGCCGTGGTCATCGGCAAGGGCGGCAGCGACATCGCGCCAGAGGCTGCGCGCCAACATATCTTCGGCTACACGATCATGAACGATTTCTCCGCACGCGATCAGCAGCGGCGGGAGATGGAAGGCGGCCTTGGTCCGACAAAAGGGAAGAGTTTTGATACCGGCAACGCGATCGGACCGTGGATCGTGACCGCCGATGAGATCGCGGATCCCTACAATCTCTCGGTCTCGGTGCGGGTCGATGGTGAGGAGTGGGCGCGCAAAACCACCGCCGGCATGCTGCATGACCTGGAACACATCATCGCCTTCATATCGAAAAACGAGACGCTGCATCCGGGCGAGATTATCGCCTCCGGCACGGTCGGTGGTTGCTGCGGCCTCGAAATGGGGCGCTTTCTCGCCGATGGCAGCACGATCGAACTGGATGTTGAAGGCATCGGCGTGCTGCGCAACAAGGTGGTGGCCAGCAATCGCGCCGAACCACCGATCACCCGCATTTGAGGCGCAGGGAACGGTGGAAACAGTCGAGGATGACGTGGCCGTCTCTCCGGTGATGGCCGGGACCAGCGCGGCCCTGACACCGAAGCTCGGCCCCAGTGATGACAGGTCTTCCCATGCCATTCCTTGACCGTATTTTGTTCTGGCGCCGGCCGCGCATCAACGTTGTCGAACTGCATGGCCTGATCACGCCGCGCGCCGGTGCCCTGAACGCCACCACGGCCACTCCGCTGATCGACCGCGCGTTCAGCGCGGCCAAAGGCAAGCCGGTGATCCTCGACATCGAGAGTCCGGGCGGCTCGCCCGTGCAATCGGACCTGATCGCCACGCTCATTCGGCGCCGCGCGGAGCACCACAACGTCACGGTGCACGCGGTGATCCGCGAAGTGGGGGCGTCCGGCGGCTACTGGCTCGCATGCGCGGCGGACGAAATCTACGCGAACCGGATGAGCATTGTTGGGTCGATCGGCGTGCGCGGCGGCGGCTTTGGCGTTCCCAATCTGATGCAACGAATGGGTGTCGAATACCGCCTCTACACTGCCGGCGCGAATAAGGCGCGGTTCGATCCGTTCCAACCCGAGCGTCCCGAGGACGTCGCATTCGCGCGTGATCTCCTGGACACGCTCCACGAGCGTTTCAAGGATTGGGTGCGCACGCGGCGCGGCACGCGGTTGAAAGCCGACGACGCCGCGGTATTCGACGGCAGTTTCATGCTGGGCGAGCGTGCTCTGGAACTCGGATTGATCGACGCGCTTGGCGATATTGACGCGCTCGTCCACCAACTCGGCGGCGAAAGGGCGACGGCGCGCCGGTTCGCGCCGCGGCGCCGCGGTCTGCTCCGTCGGCTGCCGCGGCTGGCGGTGGATGCGGTCCTGGAGGCGGTCGAGGAACGGAGCTGGCGTCTGTACTGACCAGGACGGCGCGGATCGCACGCGATCTCGCACGTCCTTGGGGCGGAGCACCGCATGGGGCGGAGCCGCGCCGGCAGTCTCCCTCAGGAGGAAGGGCGCACGTGCTCCGGAGCTGGATCACCATAACCACCCGGGTGCGCGTCGCGCCACGCCAGCGCGGTGCGAACGATATCATCGAGTGCCGCAAATTTCGGCCGCCATCCGGCGCTGAGCGCGGCCTTCGCACCGGCAACCAGCACCGCCGGGTCGCCCGGACGCCGCGTGCCGAGCCGGTGCGGCACTTTTCGGGCAGCGACGTGCTCCACCGACCGGATCACCGCCAGAACCGAGTGGCCGGCGCCGTTGCCCAGGTTCCAGGTGACATTGCCGTCCACCAGTTTCGCCAGTGCCAGCAGGTGCGCATCGGCGAGATCGGTGACATGCACATAGTCGCGAATGCAGGTGCCATCGGAGGTCGGATAATCGGTGCCGAACACCTCCACCGGCGGGCGTCGCCCGAGCGCGGCATCGATCACCAGCGGGATCAGATGCGTTTCCGGTTCATGATCCTCGCCGAGCCGGCCGGCGGGGTCGGCACCCGCGGCGTTGAAATAACGCAGGCAGGCGCTGTGCAGTCCGTGGATCCGGCCGGCCCAAAGCAGCGCGCGCTCGATCATCCATTTACTCTCGCCGTACGGCGAGCCGGGATCGATGCGCGCCGTCTCGGGAATCGGCACGGTCTCCGGAGTGCCGAACAGGTTTGCCGTGGAAGACAGGACAAAACGCTCCACGCCGTGGCGGACGCACGATTCGATCAGGCGGATCGCGTTGACGCCGTTCTCCGCCAAATAGCGGAACGGAAGGCGCATGCTCTCGCCGACCAGCGAGAGCGAGGCGAAGTGGAATACGGCCCCCCAGGGACCGTCCGCGAGCACGGCATCAACACCGGACGGGTCGGCCAGGTCCAACTCGACCAGCCGCGCACCTGGCAGGACCGCGGCGCGATGGCCGGTGCGCAGGCTATCCAGCACCACCACGTCATCGCCGCGGTCGAGCAAGGCGGCGACGAGGTGGCTGCCGACATAGCCGGCCCCGCCAGTCACCAGGAAACGCTGTGCCATCGTCTGTCGCTCCGCGTGTCGTCTGGGTCGGCGATGATACACGTCGGTACCGGCATCGCCCGAACGCACATGCGCGCGAGCCCCCACCTGCGCCGGAACGGGTGCAGGCGCATCCCCGACCGGCCAAGAGCTGGCGTGCGGTGTGATGCGCCGGCTGATACATCGCAAATCGACGTTTCGATGCGCGCGGCAGAGTTCGTGCCCTCGCGACGGCATGCTCCCCTGTGTCGAGAGAGCCCCGCCACTCGCCGGCGGCTGCACCTTCCGCGCGGTGCAGCGCGATGCGCCGGTTCTGCGCACGATCGAGGCCCACGCAGCCGGGGCAACGGCAACGTGGCAAGCCGAGGTGGAGCCGGGCCAGGGTATCACGATTTATCCGCGCTGATTATGAGCGTTTCCGGTAGCGCGAAAACTGCTTTACAACCCCGCCTTCACGCTTCGTCAGGAGACACGCTCATGGCCCCGCCGCCTTTCGGCGCCAACTCTGCCGCCGCCCGTGACGTCGCCACCGTGCTGCATCCCTACACCGACCTGCAGGCCCATCAGGAAGTGGGTCCGGTTGTGATCTCACGCGGCAAGGGCGTCCGCGTGTGGGATGATGCCGGAAAGGAATATATCGAAAGTGTCGCCGGGCTGTGGTGCGCGGCGCTTGGCTTCGATAACGAGCGCCTGGTGCAGGCGGCGGTTGCCCAGATGCGCAAGCTGCCCTTCTACCATGGGTTCAACGCCAAGTCGCATGAGCCGATGATCGATCTGGCCGAGATGCTGGTGCAGCGCGCGCCGGTGCCGATGAGCAAGGTGTTCTTCGCCAACTCGGGCTCCGAAGCAAATGACTCGGCGATCAAGATGGTCTGGTACATGAACAATGCGTTAGGCAGGCCGAACAAGAAGAAGATCATCGGCCGGGTGAAGGGCTATCACGGCATCACCGTCGCCTCCGCGTCGCTGACCGGGCTGCCGGCCAATCACCGCGCGTTCGACGTGCCGCTGCCCGGCTTCCTGCACACCATCGCGCCGCATTTCTACCACGCAGCGAACCCCGGTGAGAGCGAGGACGATTTCGCCACACGCTGCGCCGACGAACTCGATGCGCTGATCCAGAAAGAAGGTCCGGACACCGTTGCGGCGATGTGGGCCGAGCCGGTGCTGGGCGCCGGCGGGGTCATCGTGCCGCCGCGCGGCTATTTCCCGAAGATCCAGGCGGTGCTGAAGAAACACGACGTGCTGCTGGTCGCCGACGAGGTGATCTGTGGCTTCTGGCGCACCGGCAATTACTGGGGTTGTCAGACCCTCGACATCGTGCCGGACATTCTGACCTGCGCGAAGGCGCTTTCCTCATCGTACCTGCCGATCAGCGCGGTGATGGTGAACCAGCGGGTGTTCGATGCCCTTGCCAAGGAAAGTCACGAGATCGGTACGTTCGGCCACGGCTTTACTTACTCCGGCCATCCGGTGCCGGCAGCGGTGGCGATCGAGACACTGAAAATCTACGACGAGATGGATATCGGAACACATGTGCGCGCGGTGGGCGCGCATATGCAGCAGGAGCTACGGCGGCGCTTCGCCGATCATCCACTGGTTGGCGAAGTGCGCGGTGTCGGACTGCTCGCGGCGATGGAGCTGGTGCAGGACAAAGCCGCCCACAGGAACTTTGATCCAAAGGAACGCGTCGGTGCGCGGCTGACAAAGCTCGTCGAGGAACAGGGTGTGATCGGCCGCACGGTGATCAACGACACGCTGTGTTTCAGCCCGCCACTGATCATCAATGAGGACGACGTGGATGAGATGCTAACCCGCGTCGGCAAGGCTTTGGACGAGCTGACGGTTGAGTTGCGGCGGGAGCAAATTGCGGTCGTGCGGTAAGCGGCGGGCGGAGTGACCGCCGCGGAGCGCTTCGCGGCGCACGCGCTGCAGACCCGCTTTGAGGATCTGTCCCTGCCTGCGGTGGAAGCGGCGAAGATCTTCATCCTCGACAGCCTCGGCGTCGGCGTCGCCGGTTCGTCGGCGGACGGCGCCGATGGCCTGCTCGCGGTTGCGCGGACCTGGGGCGCGGAGCCGCTGGCCCAGGTTTGGGGACGCTCGATGCGCCTGTCGGCACCGGCCGCCGCGTTTATGAACGGCTGGCAGATGCATAACCAGGAATATGACTGCCTGCACGAGGGCGCCGTGGTGCATGCCCTGGCGAGCGTGTTGCCGGCAGCATTGGCGGCGGCCGAGGCCAGTGGCGGATGCGGCGGGCGCAATCTGATCACGGCGGTTGCCGTCGGGGCCGACATTGCCGCGGGTCTCGGCCTCGCATCGCGCGCCGGGTTTCGCTTCTTCCGTCCCGCGACGGCAGGTGGCTTTGGCGCCGTCGCCGCTGCCGGCCGTATCCTTGGCCTCGACCAGGCGCGGATGGAGGCTGCCTTCGCCTGGCAGCTGGCGCAGGCCAGCGGCACGATGCAGGCTCATCGGGAAGGCAGTCCCATCCTCGCCGCGCAGATCGGCTTCAATGCGCGGGCTGCATTGCAGTCATGCGAACTTTCCTTGGTCGGCCTTGCGCCTCCCCGTCAGGTGTTCGAGGGGTCCGACGGCTACTTCTCGATGTTCGAGGGCGGGTTCGACCTGCAACCGGTGCTGCGCGACCTCGGTCGCGTCTGGCGCATCGCCGAATTCAGCCACAAACCCTATCCCGCCGGCCGTGCCACGCATGGCGGCATCGAGGGCGCACTGGCGCTGCGCAAAGCGCATGGATTTACTGCGGACGACGTGGCGGAAATCGTCGTGTCCGCACCACCATTGATTGTGCGCCTCGTCGGTCGGCCGCCCATCATCAACGCGAATCCGAGCTATGCACGACTTTGTCTGGCGTTTGCAGTGGCCACTGCGCTGCGAAAGGACGCTGTTGACATCTCGGACTTTCGTGACACCGCACTCAACGATGCGGCGACGCTGGCGCTCGCGGCACGGGTTCGGCTGCAGGACGATGGCAACCCGGATCCAAACGCACTGGCTCCGCAGTCGGTCTCGGTTAGTTTGACAAAAGGAAAGTCAGTTGATTGGCGCTGCGAAACGATGCTGGCGAATCCGAAACGGCCCCTGAGCCGTTTATGTCAATTAAAAAAAATTTATCGCTGCATGGAATTTTCGGCTGACGCACTGAAGAGTTCGTCTGCTGAGGCACTAATTTCAAGCATCGACGGCCTCGAAGACTTGGCTGACGTCCGAGTACTTACCAACGAAACCTCCGGAAGCGCCAGTATATAGCCCTCTCGACGCGGGCAGAAAGAAATGCCACACCCCCGCCGCTTCCAGGGGCGCGCGAGGCGTGGCCTGGCGCTTGGTGTTGGATTCACGGGCGGCGGACGCGCCCGCACACGGGAGAGAGACTGAATGGATTATCCGAAATTCCCGGCCATTGGCCGGCGCACGCTGATCAAAGCGGGTGGCGCGCTCGGCGCGATGCAGGTGGCATCGCCGTTCGTGGTCCGGGCACTGGGCGATCAGCCGGTCAAGATCGGCATGGTTGATCCGCTGACCGGCAGCCTGTCCGCGCTGGCACAAACCGAAGTGGAGGGTGCCAAGTACGCGGTCGCCGAGATCAATAAGAAAGGCGGCATCCTGGGCCGCCCGGTTCAGCTCCTGGTCGAGGACTCCGCCAACGACGTCGGCACCGGCGTGCAGAAGACCCGCAAGCTGATCGACCGCGACCATGTTGACGTGATCTTCGGCGACGTGAACTCCGGTATCGCCTATGCGATGTCGCAGGTCACCGGCGAGAAGAAGGTGTTCCATATCGTGCCCGGCGGTCACACCGACCCGATCACGGGCAGCGCCTGCAAGTGGAACGTGTTCCGTATCTGCAACACCACCTCGATGGATGCGGCGGCGATCACGCCCGATCTCGTCAAGCGCTTCGGCAAGCGCTGGTTCTTCATCACGCCGGACTACGCGTATGGCCATACGCTGCAGGAAGCGTTCGTCAAGAACCTGAAGAAGGCCGGGGGCGAATACGAAGGCGACATGCTGCCGATCGCCGCGACCGAATTCTCTGCCACGCTGATTAAGGCGCGTGCCTACAAGCCGAACGTGTTGCTTAACAACATGGGCGGACTGGCGCAGATCGACTGCATGAAGCAGTTCGTGCAGTTCGGCATGAATAAGGACATGGCTCTGGGCGGGGCACTCTTCGAGCTGGAAAGCATCGTCGCGGTGCCGAAAGAGGCGCAGACCGGCTGGTGGGACATGGAGTGGTGGTGGAACCAGCCGAACGTGCCGGAGGTCGGCAAATTCGTCGCCAGTTTCCGCAAGGCCGTCGGCAAGACCCCCAGTGCCCGCCATTGGTTCGGCTATGTTGCGGTGCATTCGGTGCGCCTCGCAGCCGCGAAGGCGAAGTCCATGCTGGGTCCAAAGCTGGCCGTCGCGATGGAGGACATGGAGCTGCCGCCTGACGTTGCGCTGCAGCCCGGCCACGTCCGCTATCGCAAGGGCGACCACGAGCTGATGGCGAACATCTTCGTTGGCCAAGTGCATCCGCCTCAGGGCAACCCGGACAACGTGTTCACGGCGCAGTCGCTCGTACCGGGTGAGCGAGCTGCCGGGAGCGTGGCCGATACCGGCTGCCACATGACCTCTCCGCCCACGATCTGATCGTGTCCCTGTGCTTCCCTTCCCCCGATGGGGGAGGGAAGCGGAGAGGATCCCAACCTGACACGTCCCAAGAAAGCTGCCCATGCTTGATGTCATTCTCTTTAACATCACCAATGGCCTGATCATTGGCGCCTTCTACGTGCTGATGGCATTGGGCCTGTCGCTGATTCTGAACCTCAGCAATGTCATCAACTTCGCGCACGGCAATTTCCTCGCGCTGGGCGGCTATTTCGCCTTCGTGTTGACGCCGGTGATCGGCTTCTGGGGCGCGTTGCTGGTCTCGCCGGTGATGACCGCCATCCTCGGGCTGATTCTGGAACGCCTGATGATCCGTCGGGTGTACCGCCGCGATCCTGTGTACAGCCTGTTGCTGACCTTCGGTCTTGCGTTCATCATTCAGGACGTTTGCCGTTACATTTGGGGACCGAACGGCCTGCCGCTCAGCGTGCCCGATGCGATCGCTGCACCCCTTAGCAGTGAGTTGTTCTTCATCACCTGGTACCGCATCTTCATGGTGGTGGTCGTCGCACTGGCGGTGACGGCGTTGTTCGCCTTCCTACGCTACAGCAGGGTCGGTGTGCGCATTCGTGCTGGCGCGCTGGACCTCGAAACAGTATCCGCGCTCGGCGTGAATGTCGGCTTCCTGCGCAGCTTCAATTTTGGCCTCGGCTGCCTGCTGGCCGGCCTCGCCGGCGTGCTCGCGGGCGGTCAGATCGGTCTGAACCCCAACATGGGCGACGACCTGCTGATGCCGAGCTTCATCGCCATCATCGTCGGTGGCGTAGGCAGCCTGACCGGCACGTTGGTCGGTGGATTGTTGATCGGCGTTGCCGCCGCAGTTACCACAGCTTTCTGGCCATCCGGGAACGAGGCCGTCATCTACATGATCATGGCCATCGTTCTCATCATTCGCCCGCGCGGTCTCATGGGTGAGGAAGGGATGCTCACATGAACAGCGCAACCACATCCACGGCCACTGCCGTGCGCGGGAGCATCGATCCCCGCTGGGCAAAACTGCTGGTCATCTGGGCAGCCTTGCTCACCGTGCCGCTGTGGCTGCCGTTCCTCGGCGGCTACACCGCGCTGGCGGGCCGCGTGCTGGTGCTGGGCCTCGCCGCGATGTCGTTCAACATCCTGCTGGGTTTTACCGGCATGATGAGCTTTGGCCATGCGGCATATTTCGGCCTGGGCGCTTATGGTGCGGGCCTGGCGCTGAAGTTCCTCGCGCCATCGACGCCGTTGGCGATGCTGTGCGGCACGCTGCTGGGCGGGGTTGCAGGCGCGATCGTCGGCGCGTTTATCGCGCGACGGCGCGGCGTCTACTTTGCGATGGCCAC
>JASHQG010000231.1 GCA_030037665.1 Acetobacteraceae bacterium | reverse complement strand
CCGGATCCGCACTCGGGACAGAAGCGCCGATGGATTAGCTTCCCACTGTCACCTGGCTTGCTGAAAGTCTTCACCGCGCCGGTCAGCCGCAGCGCCGTCGCCGGTATCCCAACCATCGTCGCGAAAGCAGAGCCGCCGAATTTCTGGCAGTCAGTGCAGTGGCATACCCCGACGAAGGCGGGTTCCGCATCGGCGCTATAGCGAACCCGACCGCACAGGCAGCCGCCTTCGATGCCGGCCATGCTGTTCCTCCTGTTTGCCAGTTGCACGGAATGAGATCACACGCCGTCATTCAGTCAAAGTCGGCGGCGCGGCCCGCCACTAAGTCTTCCATAGCAGCCGGGCAACTCCAAACACAACCACCACCCTGTCCAGCCTTCCTCATGGTCAAACGCGAGGGCTGGAAGGGACCGGTCGCGCTCTCGCGCCACTGCAGCACGAAGTGGGGGCGTCTTCCTGCTCCGTCTGAAGTCGCTCCGCGAAGCCGGCCAAAGCGCCGCTATCCCAATGAAATCAAACGCGACAGTCGGGAGTGAAGCGGCGGCGCGAATGAGAGGGCGCGGCAACCCGCTCTGCGCCGCAGAAGCGGCGCACCGGCGGGCCGTCAGCAGCGGAACCAGCCGGGGAAATGCTGGCTCCGGCACCAGGCAAAATGAGATGGTGCAGTCGAGCGCTGTATTGCTGGTCATCGACCCGCGGAGCACGATCGACGACCCGCGTTGGACGGCCGACGGATCGCGCAATAACCCTGGTCCCGAAGCGGCGGTTGGGCAGCGGGTTGCGGCATGGCGAGCGGCAAAGTGGCCCATCTTTCACGTGCGCCACGACTCCATCGAGGCGGAGTCAACTTTTCGCCCCGGACAGCCTGGCAACGGGTTCAAGCCAGAGGCGATGTCGTTGCCGGACGAGATGGTGATTGCAAAGGGGCGTGCATTCGCCAGGCTCATCGATCGATGCGTTGGTCAACTTCGCGCCGTCGCCGGGCCAGTGAATCATATGTAACGAGGCGAATTATTTCGAAAAGAACTGGCAGCAGGCGTTTTGGGACGGCAATTATCCCGGGCTGGCGCAAGTCAAACGGAAATACGATTCAGGCGGACTATGTCTTCGTCCATAACGGAGCCGACTCGGAAGCATGGAGCGAGGACGCATTCACCAAACTCTGATGTGAGATCACTGGGTCAGTTTGCCATGAATAGCCTCACTGCCGGGTCTGGAGACTTCTGTGAGGTTGCGCCCCACGCTGCCCGCTCGGTCGGTGCCGCGCGACCCCACCGAAGCGCCCGGAGTCCGGATATTGCCGGGATATCCGAAACCTTAGACTGGAACATTCTGACATCAGTGGCAGCAACGGGAGGGGCGGGCGCTTTTCCACTCGTTTTTTGCAACGCAACACCCCACTCTATGCCGACAATATTGCCGTCCTGTGCGTCACGGGACAGGTTGATGAGTAACGCGCTCTGCGACGTGCCAACCAGAATCGACGGAACCGGCCAAGAGGAGAAGCAACGCATGGCCAGCGATGACGACACGAGCATCGTGCTAGTGCGGCACGGCGAGGTGCCGGGGGTCGTTCCGCCCAGCTTCCGCGGTCGCGCCGACCTGCTTCTGACCGATCGAGGGTTGAGGCAGGCGGCGCTGGCAAGGGATTTCCTGGCATCTCGCGTGCGCTTCAGTGCCGCCTATGCGAGTCCGCTCTCGCGGGCTATGCGCACAGGGGAGATCATAGCGCAACCGCATGCAATCGTGGTGTCTCCGCTGACTGATTTCGTGGATATCGACTACGGAGAGTGGCAGGGCAGGACGTTTGATGAGGTGCGCGCTGCGGCCCCTGCGGCATTCAGTGACTGGCGGCATCGTCCACAGCTTGCAGCGATCCCGAACGGAGAGACACTGGCAGACGTCGGTGCACGGGTGACCCGCGTGATGCGGGAAGTACTCACCCGCCACCCTGGTGAGACGGTGCTGGTGGTCGGGCACGACAGCGTCAATCGCGTGTTTCTGCTGCTTGCGCTCGGGATTTCATTGTCACAGTACTGGTGCATTCATCAGGACACCTGCGGTGTCAACATGCTCGCTTATAATGGCAACAGCTGGACGGTCAGAAGCATAAACGAAACGGGTCATCTGACGCCGGGGACATGAACGCACCGGATATGCTTCGGGGGCACGAATCAAATACATGCGTGCGGTGAGTGGCTGATGAGGGCTTCGATCCTGTGGGCGACAGCTCGCCTCCGGTAGCCTTTCGCAAAGGGAGTTGACTGGTCCAGGGCCAAAGTACGGAACGCAGCGGGTCGATCGTTCGAGCAGGCTTGGGGCGATGGCGTCGGGGCGCGGGCAGCCCGTTCGAACTTCTGGCTGGCGAGGCCGGTTGGGCAATCGAGGGGTCCTCTCTGCTGTCGACGACCTATCGCACTCGACTGGCATTGCCTAACGAGGTGATCGGCTCCGTCAACGCGCGTGTGGCAGAACCGCCAGAACGCACTTTTCACTCGCTTTCCGCTACACGACAGCGACGGCCGTCCTTGTGGAAGCGCTTCATCCAGCCGATTGCGTTGATCACAGTCCGGTGCGCCGCATCATACGAATTGAACGAAGGGATGGCACGACGATGCCGGCATGGGCTTTCTGAGCGTGCCATTGCGTTTTCCCCGAGGCCGCGAGGAGCCCCTTCTCATGAATCGCTACCCAAACTCGGCAAACAGCGGTACGAATATTGCAACGCCTGGAACAGGCACTCGTGAGGGAGGTCACCGCATGCGCAATCGCACTCGCCGCTCTTGTGTCTCGGCCAATCGGGCGGGAACCCATCCGGTCCCCGAACCCCGCGCACCGCGCCGCATTTGGCTCGCTGCAGTGGTACTTGGGAGCATGTTGCCGTTCCTCGGCCCCATACCGGCCCACGCGGTGAAGGTCGGGCCTGTCACCGATCCGATCGGCGTCATCCGCATTCCCAAGGGCGCACCAATCCAGATCGGCGGCTATTGGGTGATCTCCGGGCCCGACACTGCACTCGGCACCGATTCCATGCGCGGTGCCCAAGTGTCCTTCAAGGACCATGGTGACGCGATCGATGGCCACCCGATCAAGTTGACCGTCGAGGACGATAGCTGCAACGCCGAAGGCGGCCAGACCGCCGCGACCAAACTTGCCGCCAATCCGAACATCGTCATCGTCCTGGGGCCGGCTTGCTCCAGCGCTGCAACGCCGGCGGCGCCCATCCTGTGGCGCGCCGGCATCACCGATATCGGCACCGCCTGCACAGCGCCGGCGCTGACCGCCTCCGACCGTAAGCCTGAGTATGACGGCTTCGTTCGCACCATCTTCAGCGACCGCGAGCAGGGTAAGGCCGATGCGAACTGGCTGTACAAGCAGCTCGGCGCACGCAACGTGGTGGCGATCCACGACGGCAGCCCTTACGCGCAGCAGCTCGCCGCAGTGATGGCAAAGAATTTCACGGCACTCGGCGGCAAGGTGCTGTCCACCGAGGCCGTTGCGCCAACCGACGTGGACATGCATCCGCTGCTGACACGCATCGCGACGGAGAAGCCTGACGCGATCTACCTGCCCATTTTCGTGGCGGCGGCTGCCCAGATCGTGCGCCAGGCACCGACCATTCCGGGACTGGAGAAGACGCCGTTGATCGGTGGCGGCGCGCTGATGGCGCCGGAAATGATACAGGCGGTCGGGCAGCAGATCGTCGGATTCCGCATCACCTATCCGGACGTGTCGCCGGAGTCGATGGGCAAGGGCTATCCCAAGATGGTGGATGAGTACAAGCAGATGTTCGGCGAGGCACCCATCTCCGGCTATCATGCCAATGCCTATGATGCCGCGACAATGGCCGTGATGGCGATCAAGAAAGTGGCGGTGGTGGGCAACGACGGCAGCTTGTATATCGGCCGCAAGGCGCTGCGCGACGCGGTGTTCGCCACCAAGTTCGATGGCGTCGGCGGGCCGATCAGCTGCGACCAATACGGCGAATGCGCGCAGTTCAAGCCGGCCGTGTACCAATACACCAACGCCGATCCCTCGACATTCAAGATCGGTGTCAATCCGAAGCGGATTTTTCCGTGAGGGTGCAGAAACCTCTCCCGCCACGCTGGAGAGGTCAGGACGCCGCAGGCGTCGAGGTTGATCGGCAGGGCATGTAGAGCGCCGTGCCCTCCCGATTGCGCGCACCCTCGACGCTTCGCGTCGCAACGTTTCCCACTGCGCGGGAGAGGTTACGTGACCTCGCGCGCATGAACTTCGTGGATATCGCACTGTGGGTGATGCGCATCTCGGTACTGGCGGTGGTGATTGGCGGCACCATCGGCACGCTGATCCGCTCGCGCTACGGCATCACTGAGTGGCTCGATTTTTTGGTATTCGGCGTGACTCTGGGCAGCATCTATGCCCAGGTCGCACTCGGCTACACCATGGTTTACGGCGTGCTGCGCCTGATCAACTTCGCGCATGGCGACATCATGATGACCGGTGCGTTCGCCGGCTATTTCGTCGCCACCGCAACCGACCGTGCTGGGCTGCTGGCATCTGATCCGTTCCTGGCGATTCTGCTGACGCTGCTGGTGTCGGTCGCCGTGGCGACCACGATCGCGGTGTTGACGGAACGGCTGGCTTATCGGCCGTTCCGCCACGTGCGGGGCCTGGCACCGCTAATCTGCGCCATCGGCGTGTCGTTCTTCCTGGAGCAAACGTTCCGGGGGATGTTCGGCAGCAGCATCAAGGCCTACCCGGACCTGCACTGGACGCCGGCGAATTTCGATATTCGTGGCTACCCAATTCCGAAGATCGACGTGCTGGTTGTG
>JASHQG010000230.1 GCA_030037665.1 Acetobacteraceae bacterium | reverse complement strand
TCCCTCAAACTGCGGCCGCATCCGATGACTGCATCGGGTGGCTTTCTGCCAGTCCGCTCACCGGCCGGTTTGGGTCGATAGCCTCCGGTCCATATTTGGGCATGGCTCGGGAAAAACCGGATGAGGCTTACCAGCGGCGATAGCCCACCGCAGTAACGACCTACCGGCATTCGGCGACCTTTCCCGGTCGAGTGTGGCGTGGTATATTCACATGATGCTTGAACTCTCCCAAGTCGATGAAGTTGTGAATAAGGCCGTGTCCGCCGCCCTGAAGAAGCAGGCGGGCATCACGCACGTCATTAGTGAATCCACCTCAGACTCTCAGGGCGACGAAGCGTTGCACATAACTATCGTTCTGAAGCGTGGTAGTGCTGATAAGATTACCGGAGAAAGTGCCTTGAACGCGCTCGTCAGCGTGGATAGAGCACTTCGTGAAGCCGGCGACGATAGATTTCCGATCATTGACTATGTCACCGAGGAAGAGTTGGCTTCGAGTGACGACGCTGAATCCTGATCACCTGCTTGAGCAGGCAGAAAAATTAGTCGCTCCGCCGCCTGCTGGTGCTCCGCGTCAAGTCGATCTGAGACGAGCGATTTCTTCCGCGTACTACGGCCTCTTCCACCTGTGCCTGACCGCGGCAGCAGACGAATTTGTCGGAGTGACTCAGCGCGCATCAAGCCGATATGCGCTTATTTACAGAAGCATCGATCACAAAACTCTAAAAGACCTTTGCATCGAAGCAAGAAAATCCAGGCCTCCCGCCAAATATGTGCCCTACTTTCCAACCGGCGGGTTTGATGACTATGTCCAGGTGTTTTCGACAGCCGTGGTGGAGCTGCAGGAAAAGCGACATCAGGCAGACTACAATCCCCAGACGAGGTTTAGAACGTCTGATGCGAAGTTGGTGATCGGTACAGCTCGGAACGCGATCGACTGCTTCCGCGCAGCAAGTGAGGAGCACCGCAAAGCGTTCCTTACTCTCCTCATCTGTCCACCCCGGTAGGGCATGCCCCGTCGCACTTGCCTCTACCTGCGCTTTCATTCGTGGTCGTCGCCAAGACAGCATGCACGCGCGCCTTCTTTGTGAGACGTAGAAACGACCAGTCGGTCACCAGTGAACATTCAGTCACCTGCCCATGCGGCCCCTCAATATCTGCTTTGGAGACCGCCTAACCAGGCTGCTGGCGACTGCTTGGGGTCGGGAGCAGTCATCGGGTGTGAACCGCCGGTACGACGCACAGGCCACCGCAGTATGAGTGACACCGGGCCTAGACCGTCGAAAGTGGCGACCCGGTTTGGGTCGGGCGAGTCCGATCTGCAATAACTGGATCAGATCGGCGTGCCGCAAACGGGGCGGGCGGATTGCGACAAGCGTCAGGCCCAATGACCGGGCACCCAGTAGGGCCCACTCCAGTGCGGCGGGATCCAAACCCGAGGGGCAACAACGAGCGGCGGCCCATAGACGACCGGAGGAGGAACGGCGACGACAGGTGGAACAACACCGACGACGACCCGTGGTCCCCAGCAGCACCCTCGCCAGCCATAATGCCACCCGGGATGCCACCCCCAGCCGCGATGATACCACCACGCTGACGCCGGCGTCGGCATCAACGTGGTCACCGAAAACGCGGCAATGGCGGACGCGCAAAGGGCGACCCGCACACGCGAAGCGATTTTATGCATGGCAATGGCTCCTAACAGATCCGACGATGCGCTCCGCGCACGCCGCGCTATGGTCCGGCATGGCCGGGACGGGAGGGGCAGGCGGCCGACGGAGCAGTTGAAGAGATACCGGCGTGCACGACCGGCACGCGGTGAGGTGCCACTATCATCAGCACCTTTTCCAGGATTGCGGTGTGGTTGACCCGTGTTCCTCTGGCGCGGGATCAGGCCCGGCCGGCAGGTGCGACCGGAAAATCCAGGCATCGCCGCGGTGGATCGACGCGTCACCTGCAAAGCTCTGGGAGACATCAGCGCTGGCACCGATAGGGATGGTAGTAGCACCACCCGTACGGTCCCGGTCCCGGTCCCGGAGCGACGACGCAGCCGCTCAGTATCAGGGCCATGCCCACCAGCAACGCTGTCATGATTGACGATTTCATCCTCAACCTCTCGCTTGTTCTTTAGCGGTTGCAAATCCAGATCCCGTGCCTCGGTCAGGAGGCCCGTGTTGTGCCCGCGGCGGAGGCAATCGAAGTTCGGCCACCGTCACGTGGGTCCGCAGCAAACTGATCGTGCCGTTTCGTGTGGCAGCGAGATCGTCCGCTATTTTCAGTCCGTCGCCGGCACCGGGGTTGCCGTGGAATCCCCAGCCGTCATCGGTGACCACCAGCTTCGTGTCGCCATCGGGACCGCTCGCCAATTGAACGGCGATCATGCCAAGGATGCGGGCGTGCATGCCGTGCTTGACAGCGTTGGCAATGAATTCGTGCGCGACACGCAGCACCAATTGCTGCAGCGGCTCCGGACAATCTCCGGCGACGCTTACATCGAGGCGGATCTGCTGCGTGCCGTCAGCCATCATCAGGACCGTGCCCTCGCTCAGCACGCGGAGCCGTTCGGACATCGAAGCCGGGGCGAGGGTGATGCCGAACAGCGCCTCGGATATCTGGGCCGACGACGCGATGCGGCGCTGCAGATCGGCCAGTAGCCGGCGGCCGCAGAGGGTGACCTTCAGGTCCTGTGCGTGCTCGATCTGCAGCAGAATTCGCTGAAGAAGATTCCTGGTGTGGTGGCGGAGCTGGCGAAAATCGCACTCGCTCGCCCCCCGGCCGCGCTCGGTGAGCCCGGGTTCGATCCGGGTTTCGCGACCGGTCATGGCAGCCTCCGCATCGGGCACTGTCCAAGTCCTCGCTGTGGCCTTCAGGGCGATCCTGGTGCAGAATACGTGGGAATTCGTCCCACGTCAACCCCATGTGGGCATTTGTCCCACACTCGCCTAATCTGGCCCACGAACAGGCTGCTGACCGAATGGCCCCGCCACCCTCTTTCACGCTTCAGTCCGGTGCACTGCTCCGGCCCGTGCGGCGGCTCCTCCGCCCGCTGGTCCGGCTGCTGATCGAGGGCGGCGTCACCTATCCGGTGCTCGCGGAGCTGCTGCGCAGCCTTTACGTCGAGGTCGCCGCCGGCGATCTCCTGAAGGATCCGCGCGCCCGGACCGATAGCCGGATCAGCCTGCTCACCGGCGTGCATCGCAAGGAAATCCGCCGCTGGCGCTCGCAATCCCATGCACCGGAGGCCGTGCCGCCGGTGGTCACCCGGACAAGCCAGATCATGGCCCGCTGGCTGCGTGCGCCCGAGTACATCGATCCCGAAGGAAGGCCGCGCCCGCTGCCGCGCCTGCCGCGTCCCGAAGGAGGCCCCTCGTTCGAAAGTCTCGTGCAGTCCGTGACGTCAGACGTGCGGCCGCGCGCGGTGCTGGACGACTGGCTGAACCACGGCATCGTGACCGTGGACGCGGCTGACCGCGTCGTCCTCGACACCGCGGCGTTCGTGCCGCGGCCTGGCAGCGCGGAGCAGCTGTTTTATTTCGGGCGAAATCTGCATGACCACCTGTCCGCCGCCGCCGCGAACGTGACCGCCGCCGGACCCGCTCCCTTCATCGAGCGTGCCGCCCATTATGACAATCTGACGCCCGGCACTGTGGCCCTGCTGGAGGCCATGGGCCGGGACGCCGCGCAGCGCCTGCTCACCGAGTTCAATCGCCAGACGCTCGATTTGCTGGACGCCAACGATCGGGAGCTCAGCAGCGCGCCTGAGACGCCACGGCGTCGCCTCAATCTCGGCCTCTATCTATTCGTGGAGGACGACTCCGCCGGTGAGGAGCCATGAAAGCGGCGCGCCGCCTGGTCTGCCTGGTGTTGGCACTGTGGGGCGCCACTCTTGCGCTGCCCGGCACCGCGGCTTCCGATCGCGGCATCGGTGGCACTGGCGGTCCCGCCGCCGGACCAGAGATCAGTGATCGGGGCATTGGCGGTACGGGTATCGTCGGCGTCATCACCGGCTTCGGCAGCGTCATCGTCAACGGGATGGAGATCGCCTACGCGCCGGACACGCCGGTGAGCGTCGACGGGGTGTCCGACACCACCGCCACGTTGCGTGTCGGGCAGTTCGCCGCCATCGTGGCCAGCTAGGATCACGGATTCCACGCCACCACGATCGCGATGCGCCACGAG
>JASHQG010000229.1 GCA_030037665.1 Acetobacteraceae bacterium | reverse complement strand
GATACGGCATCGTGCTCACAGACGACATGGACCGCGTACAACGCCTCCGCAATGCGCTCGTCGATCGGGCGGCGGTTGATGTAGTTCACGAGTGGACGCAGGAGTGTGTTGCCGGCCAGGACGAACAAGGTAAGCGCGACTGACTCGATCCAGAGGTTGCTGCCGCAGAAGGCGCCGACCGCCGCGGAACACCAAAGTGTCGCCGCTGTGTTCAGGCCACGGATGTTGGTGCCGTCTTTCAGGATCACGCCGGCACCAAGAAAGCCGATACCCGACACGATATAGGCGATGATCCGGGTCGCGCCTTCGGTGCCGGTCAGTCGCAGGCCCATGTCAGCGAATGCAGCAGCCCCGGTCGCGACGAGCGTCGTCGTCCTGAGGCCGGCCGAGCGCTGACGCCACTGACGCTCCAGCCCGATCAGCGTGCCCAGCACGAACGCCAGAGCCAGACTGAGTACCGTCCGAGCAAGCAAGGCGAGGTCGGCATGAATCATCATGGTCCGTCGCCCAACGGCTAAAATGTGACGGTTGTTCTCAGTCCGACGAGTAGCGCGTCCGGCCGGACGTGGCCGTCGGCATTCGCCACGCGTCCTCCCGGATTGAGTATACCTTGCAGGTCCGGCTGCAGCGTCCACCAGGGCGATATCTGTGCCTGGTAGCTGAGTTCCAGCACGAATTCCTGGTTCCGTATGGGTGTCAACAGATCGCCGAACTCGCGCATATCGAGATCGAGCGAGCGTGCGCGGTTGCTGATCCGAATATAAGCGACGGCAAAGCCGACAGTGTCGTCTTTGCGTTGCCGCAGCAGACCTTTGTACGTCAGGCCTGCGTCCGTATAAAAGCTCACCAGGTTCTCGTCATCCGGTGCGTTCGCGACGCGCGCAAAAGCCGACAAACCGGACCCGTCGCCGGCGGGGGCTGCGTACAGCATTGTGTCGACGATGCCATACAGGCCCCAGTTGCCTGCATGGTCGAGGGGTACGCCATCCGAGGCCGGATCGGCGAGCGAAAGGCCATCATTGTCGAATTGCTGGTCGAAAAAACGCGCGCTGCTGTGATACCAACCGCCCATCTTGAGCGTAATCGGAATTCCCTTCGCATCCTTTGCCTGATTGAGCGCCAGATCCGCCTCAGCGATGGCGAAGACGCCGCCGTTGAAACTGACCACCGTGCCGTCCGGCTGCATGACCGACGGGCTGTTGGACCCGTCATGTCCGGTCGGATCGCCGCTGAATACCGCCGTCATAATCGCGAATTCCGGTGTCGGCTGCAGCTTCACCCGTACGCCAGGGGCGGACAGCGGATAGGCCGGGCCGCCACCCGGAAGATCGACCCCGAGAATCGCAGGCCAACCGAAGGTGCTGTTCACGAACAGCGACGCGGTCGGGCTGACGAAGAACTCGGCATCGACATTCATCATCCCGGCGCGGATCGACACGGCATCGCCGGCGAGGTTCTGTTGCAGCCAGGCATTGTAGAGCCGTACGGCGGGCCGCCCCTCGATGCTGGAAACATTCGCAAGATTGCCGATGTAGCCCTCGGAGAGGCCAGGACCGGCGAGCGCCACCGCGGAGACGCGTGCAGTCAATCCCTGCCAGCCGATGAGCTTTTGGAGATCGAGATCGACCTGCGGCAGCAGCAGGCTGTCATAGACCGCCCCCTGTTTGATGCCGCCGCGCGTATTGGCCTGGAATTCGCCGGTATAGGTCATGCTGAACGTGACGCCGTGATCGGCAAGCCACGTCCTGTCGCCGCCCCAGTCGCCGGTCAGCGTGTCGCGATGCCAGAAATCGGTGACGCTATCGCTCGCGCCGGACGGCTGCGCCGAGGCGGACCCACCGGATTGCTGAGGCGCCGCGGCGGACCCTCCGGATTGCTGCTGCGCGGTGGCAGCCCCACCGGGCTGCTGCTGGGCCGTGGCGGCTCCACCGGTCATGAGGGATGTCAGCCACACCGCCACTGTCAGCATGCCATATCTGACCGCTCGCGGCGTGACAGAAGAGGCAACCCATCGGTTCGGGATCGGTGTCGAAGCCGCGGCTTCGCATGCCATCATGATGCCAGTCCTGAAACGCCATGTGCGTCCTTACGTGCAGGGCGCTAGCCGAAAACGGGCTTGGCCGCTACCGCGGTCCCGAGAAGACTTTCGACCGCCACGACCGTCAGCCGATCCGGGTCAGGCTCGACGTCAATCGCGGCAATCTGCCGCGATGCGCCGGCCCAGGCCAGCCGTGGCGATAGCGAACCTGCACCGCAATGAGCAACCCGCCGGCACAAGCCAGACCAGCATGCTCCGTGCAACGCACCCGTCAGCGATCCCATGCCCGGGGCGACACGACACACGGCTGCCCCGACCGGCACGGTGACGGTTATTGTGTATCTTCGCGCTCGCGCAGCACGAGCAGCGTGGACGCGCGGCACCACAGGTTCACGTCAGAAACCGTATCGATGTGCGGTCTCCGCCGGCGAAGAAGGGCACGAGCGAGGCTGGCGAGATGCGTCAACTTTTGCATGTTCCCCTCCTCAGCCCTGGCCCAGGGCAATCTGTGCGACGCGCACAACAACCAAGATCATTGCTGCTAACAGATAGAACCGCAGCACACCGAGCCAGACGCGCTTCGCCACCGTCAGCCGCGCCGGCGCAAGCTGCCCCAGCGGGGGCATGCGCCAGCTCGCACGATCGGTGTCCGGGTCTGACAGGCGGCCGTCCCGGCCGCTCCGCCGCGCCAGCAAGCCGATGCCCCCGACGATCAGCGCCGCCAGCACGCCGCCAAACAAAGTCCAGATGATGGCCCGGTCGCTGATACCGGGGTAAAGAACCGCAGCGGTCAGAATGACAGAGAGCACGACCAGCGCTGCAATCACCGCGCCGGTGAACAGGTTCAGACCCATCCTGTTGACCCACGGCCCCAGTACCGCCCGGTCGTTGCAGAGCAGCAGCAGGAACACGGTCGCGCTCGGGAGCAGTACGCCGGCCAGCACCTGAACCGCGAGGGTGAGCAGACCCAAGGGTGATCCCGGGATCAGCACCAGCGCCGCAGCGAGGCCGATCAGTCCGGCATAGACCAGATAGAAACCGATCGCCTCGGTCGGCTTGCGGTGCAGTGAATGGTTCACCGCCAGCACGTCGCCGATTGCATAAGCCGTCGACAGTGACACCGCGGAGGCGCCGATGACGCTTGCGTCAATCAGCGCGAGAGCGAACAGCACGCCGGCGGCCGGGCCGACATGTTGCGCCAGTCCTTCGGCTACCCCTGCGGCATCGGTGAAGTTGCCGAACTGCGGCGTGCCCGCGAACGCCTCGGCGGCGAATGCCATCAGCGCGATGCCGCCAACCATGACGAGCACGATGCCGAGCCACAGATCGGCGCGCTCGTACGCCATGAAGCGCGGTGTAATGCGCTTGTCCACGACGTAGCTCTGCTGGAAGAAGAGCTGCCACGGCGCAATGGTGGTGCCGACCAGGCCGATGATCAGCAGCATGACGTCCGAAAGCTTGCCACCCGGCAGTCCCGGGATGACCAGGTCATGCAGCGTCTGGCCGATCGGCGGATGGGCCATGACGAGGATTGGCACCAGCAGCAGGCTGCCGAAGCAGAGTGCGAGCGCGAAGCGCTCGAAGCGGCGAAAATTTCCGGTGCTGGCACCGAGGACGGTGAGAACTGCGGCTATCGCCACGCCGAACAGTTTGGAGACGCCGAGATAGTCGAGCGCCAGGCTGATGCCGATGAATTCAGTGACGATGGTCAGCGCGTTGAGCAAAAACAGGTCGATGACGCTGAACGCCCCCCAGAACTTGCCGAAGCGTTCCAGGATCAGCCGTGCGTGGCCAACGCCAGTGACGGCTCCGAGCCGAAGCACCATTTCCTGGTTCACATAGAGCACGGGGATCAGGAGTGGCAGCGTCCACAGGAGCGTGGTGCCATAATTTTGACCCGCCTGGGTGTAGGTGGCGAACGCGCCGGCGTCATTGTCACCCGCCATGACGATCAGGCCAGGACCAATGATGGCGAGCAGCGTGACGAGGTGACGCCGCCAGGTCAGGCGTGCGCCGGTGTCATGCTGAAAGATCGTGCCGAGCGCGCCCTCGATGTCGCCGAGATGCGCGCTGTCCAGAACTGCGGCCTGCACTTGCGGCCTGATATCGACCATCTGGTTCATCCTTGTCCTCCCCCGACGCCCGCCGCGGCGCCGCCCGGGTGTGGTGAAAACGAAAGACCGGGAAACACCGCGTCAGTGGGGAGGGATGGGATGTCGCAGAGCGCCACGTCCCGTTGGAACGCGAGACGCCCCTCGGCGCGCGGCGCCCAACGGCAGGCAGGCGCCATGCCTCGCTCAGCCGTCAGGCTCAGCGTCGTGGCGACAGAACGGTGCAGCCGCTCGATGGCGGCGAATGACGTCCCCTGCACCGGGGCAAGTTGCAGAAGGGCGGCCATGGGCGCCTCCTGTTGCTCAAGCGATTGCCCGAGCCCGGGAGGCTTGGCCGCTGCCGGCTCAGCGCCTCAGCGCGAGAGCCTTAACGGACACATGCGGAACCCGGGCGATGGTCCAACCCAACGGCGTCACGGCAGGCCAAAAGCGCCTACTGTGGCTCTCCGTGGGCTGGCTGCTAGATCGCGGTTTCATGTGATCCCTAAGCGTGGTTACGACGTCCCCGGGGCGAACCGGGGCAGACACAGGCACGCGCACAAGGCTCGCATTCCTGCCAATTCTGCGATATACTGATACCCAGTATGGGGTCAAGCGCTGTGTCAGCGGCGGACCAGGAAAAAGTGAAACTGCTGCGGCGGCTCGGGCGGATTCGCGGCCAGATCGAAGCGATCCAGCGGGCCCTTGAGGAAGACGCAAGCTGCGCGTCGCTGCTGCAACAGGCCACCGCCTGTCGCGGTGCGCTGGACGGGTTCATCGCCGAGGTCATCGAAGATCACATCCGCGCGCATATCGTGCAGGAAAAGGATCGCGGCCGGGCGAGCAAGGCGGCCGAGGAGCTGATCGGGGTCGTCCATTCCTATCTCACGTAGGACGACACCATTGCGTCGCATCGACATCTCTCGCACCGCACGAGAAGAAGCATGGCGCAAGGCGCCCAACCCGCGGCCTCGCAGCTGCGGGCGTTTCCACAGGAAGGATCAGCGCCCGATGGCGCACCCCGGCTGGACCGCATAGGCTGTCGCCCGAAGAAAACGGGAGGCGGCGCATGGGGCGGATCCTTGGCAGCGGCGACTATCGTTACGAAGTCCTCGAGGATTGGGGCCGCCTGCCGCCCGGCTGGCGTTACGGCGAAGTCGCCGCCGTTGGCGTCGACAGCAAGGACAACGTCTATGTCTTCGCACGCGGCGAACACCCGATGATCGTATTCGACCGCGCGGGGAATTTCCTGCGCTCGTGGGGCGAAGGCTTGTTCCGCCGCCCGCACGGCGTGCACGTGGCCGACGACGACACGATCTATTGCACCGACGACGGCGACCACACGGTACGGCTGATGACGCCGATGGGAAAGATGCTGCTGGAGATCGGCGTGCCCGGCGAGCCGGCACCGTACATGAGCGGCGATCCGCTCAATCGCTGCACCCACACCGCTTTGTCGCCCGAGGGCGAGATCTACGTCGCTGACGGCTACGGCAATGCGCGCGTGCACAAATACGCACCCGACGGCAGGCTGCTGTTTTCATGGGGCGAACCGGGCACCGATCCGGGCCAGTTCAACATCGTGCACAACATCTGCTGCGACGCAGATGGCTGGGTCTATGTTGCCGATCGCGAGAACCACCGCGTGCAGGTGTTCGACGGCAGGGGCCGCTTTGAGACTCAGTGGAACAACATGCACCGCCCGTGCGGCCTCTGCATGACGCGCGGACGGCATCCGCTGGCATATGTGGGAGAAAGCGGTCCCGGGATGGCCGTGAACCTGAAGTCGCCCGGAATCGGTCCGCGCGTCAGCGTCATGACGCACGAAGGCAAGCCGCTCGCGCGATTGGGCGACGCGACGCGCGAACGGCCGAGCCAGTTCACCTCGCCGCACGGTGTTGCGATCGATTCGCGCGGGGACATCTATGTCGGCGAGGTCGCACGCACGTCGATGAAGAACCGCGGCACACCGATCCCGGATGATCAGGACATCTTATGCCTGCAGAAACTGGTGAAGTTGTGAGCA
>JASHQG010000228.1 GCA_030037665.1 Acetobacteraceae bacterium | reverse complement strand
GTCTCAACGAGTACGGCATCGCGGCCTACAAGGTGCCCGATGACTTCGCGCAGCACGAGGTCGCATTCATCCTGTCGATCGGCGGCATCGACATAGAATACGGCAAGACGTTGGGCCGCGACGTCTCTTTGGACGCACTGCGGCGGCAATTCGACGCGGTTTTTCTGGGTTTGGGCCAAGCCGGGGTGAAGGCGTTGGATCTCGCCGGCGAAACGCTGCGCGGCGTGCGCAATGCGATTGATTTTATCGCTGAGTTGCGACAGGCACCAAAGGCCGAGGTGGCCGTGGGACGGCGTGTCGTGGTGATCGGTGGCGGTAACACCGCGATCGATGCGGCGACCCAGGCTCGCCTGCTCGGCGCGGATGACGTGACCATCGTTTATCGTCGCGGACCCGCGCACATGACAGCGACGGATAAGGAGCAAGCCTGGGCGCAGACGCACGATGTCCGGATCAGACATTGGGCGGCGCCAGTGCGGTTGCTGTCCGGCGCGGATACGAATGGCGAAACGGTTGCTGGCGTCGAGTTTGTGCGTACCACATTGGATGCCGAGGGGCGGATTGCGTTAACCGGGCATCGCTTCGTTTTGCCTGCCGACATGGTGCTGAAGGCGGTCGGGCAGTGTTTTGTCGCCGATGCGCCGACCCAGACGCCAGAGATACGCGAAGGGCGGATCGTTGTGGATGCCGACCGCCGCACCTCGCTGCCCGACGTTTATGCCGGCGGTGACTGCATCGCCGGCGCTGACCTGACGGTGGTCGCCGTACAGGACGGCAAGCTGGCCGCCGCCGCGATCCACCGCCAATTGAGCGGAGGTGCGTGATGGCTGATCTGCACACCGCGTTCGCCGGAATCAAATCACCGAATCCGTTCTGGCTGGCATCCGCTCCGCCGACCGACAAGGCGTACAACGTCGCCCGGGCATTCAAGGCGGGATGGGGCGGGGTGGTGTGGAAGACCCTCGGCGAGGATCCGCCAATCGTCAACACGGCCAGCCGCTATGGCGCTGTCAGCTACAACGGGATGCGCATCGCCGGCTTCAGCAATATCGAGCTGATCACCGACCGACCGCTGCAGGTCAATCTGGACGAGATCAAGGCCATCAAGCGCGACTGGCCCGACCGCGCCGTGGTCGTCAGCCTGATGGTGCCATGTAATGAAGAAAGCTGGCAGCACATCCTGACGCGGGTAGAGGACACCGGCTGCGATGGGGTTGAGCTGAATTTCGGCTGCCCACACGGGATGTCCGAACGCGAGATGGGTTCCGCGGTCGGCCAAGTGCCCGCCTATGTCGAGATGGTGACGCGCTGGTGCAAGCAGCACACGCGGATGCCGGTGATCGTGAAGCTGACACCGAACGTGACCGATATTCTGGCACCTGCGTCGGCGGCACAGCGTGGCGGCGCGGACGGCGTGTCATTGATCAATACGGTGCAATCGATCACCGGCGTCGACCTCGACCTGATGGCGCCGGAGCCCGTGGTGGACGGCAAGGGCACGCATGGCGGCTATTGTGGCCCCGCGGTGAAGCCGATTGCGCTGCGCATGGTGGCCGAGATCGCCCGCGCCCTGCCGGACTTGCCGCTATCAGGCATCGGCGGGATTTCGTTCTGGCGTGACGCGGCGGAGTTCATCGCGCTCGGCGCGCACAACGTGCAGGTCTGCACCGCGGCGATGCATCACGGGTTCAAGATCGTCGATGACATGCTCGACGGTCTGTCCAACTGGATGGACGACAAAGGCTACAATTCGGTAACAGCCTTGAAGGGACGGGCCGTGCGCAATTTCGTGCACTGGAACGACCTGAATTTGAACTACCGGACGGTCGCGCGGATCAATCAGTCGCTCTGTATCAAATGCGGGCTTTGTTACATCGGCTGCGAGGACACGTCGCACCAGGCAATCGCGGCACTGCGCGTGGATGAAGAGCGGCGTTACGAGGTGATCGAGAGCGAGTGCGTTGGCTGCAATCTGTGCTCTTTCGCCTGCCCAGTGGATGGGTGCATCACGATGGTGAAGCAGGAAGGTCCGGATATTGTCCTGACCTGGGAGCATCATCCCAACAATCCGCTGCGCAAGGAGCCGGTGGCATGAGCGATTCGGAACCCATCGTCCCCGCCGGCAATATCGCCATCGATGGCGAGCGATTGTGGGACACAATCATGGAAACCGCGCAGATCGGTGCGACGCCAAAGGGCGGCATTTGCCGGCTGACGTTGACCGACCTTGATCGCCAGGTACGCGACTGGTTTCGGGCGAAGTGCGAGAGCGCTGGCTGCGCTGTCACGGTTGACGACATGGGCAACATTTTCGCCCGCCGTCCCGGCCGCGATCCTTCGCTGCCACCGATCGCCATCGGCAGCCACCTGGATACGCAGCCGACGGGCGGCAAATATGACGGCATCATCGGCGTTCTGTCCGGCCTCGAAGTCCTGCGCACGCTGAATGACCAGGGGTACGAAACCAATGCGCCGATCGAGGTGATCGACTGGACCAACGAGGAAGGCAGCCGCTTCGCCCCCGCCATGTTGTCATCGGGCGTATTCGCCGGCGTGTTCGATAACGTGTTCGCCTATAGCCGCGAGGATCGCAACGGCCAGAAATTCGGCGATGAGCTGGTGCGCATTGGCTACAAGGGAGATGTGCCCTGCGGGTCGCACAAGCTTGGCGCCCATTTCGAAATTCATATCGAACAGGGGCCGATCTTAGAGGATGAGGCCAAGACCATCGGCGTGGTGACCGGCGTGCAGGGCATGCGCTGGTACGAGGTGACGGTGACCGGCACCGAAGGCCATGCTGGTGCCACGCCGATGCGTCTGCGGCGCAATGCATTGCTTGCCGCGAGCCGCATGGGGGTTGCGATTGACGCGATCGGATGGGCCCATGCGCCGGACGCGGTGGCGACCGTGGGCCTGTTGGAGAATCGCCCGAACAGCCGAAACGTCGTGCCGGGATCGGTGTTCTTTTCGGTTGATCTGCGCCATCCAAGTGACGCGACGGTCGCGGCGATGGAAGCCGAGATGCGTGCGGAACTGGAACGCATCGCCGCGGAAGGCAACGTCGAGCTCGGGATCGAGTGCGTGTGGGATTCGCCCGCAGTGCGCTTCGATGCCGATTGCATCGCCGCGGTGCGCCGGGCGGCGGAGGCAGCGGGATACGGCCATCGGGACATCGTCTCCGGCGCCGGACACGATTCCGCCTATATCGCGCGGGTGGCGCCGACCACCATGGTGTTCGTCCCTTGCGAAAAAGGGCTGAGCCACAACGAAGCGGAACATGCCGAGAAGGCGGATGTCACCGCCGGCGCCAACGTTCTGCTGCGCGCGGTGTTGGAGACCGACCAACGCCTGGCCGAACGTGCAGACCTTGGCGCCTGAGGCGCCCGCCTGGCCGGATACACCAGTGCTGCCCGATGAGGCAGCGCATCCCAGCGAGTCCCCCGGTGGCGAGACAGTGATTGAGGCTCGCAATCTCGGCGTCACCTTCATGGCGCGTGGCCAGGAGACTGTGGCGCTGACTGATGTCGACCTGGCGATCCGCAGCGGTGAGTTCGTGTCGCTGATCGGACCGTCCGGGTGCGGCAAGACTACGCTGCTGCGGCTGATTGCGGACCTGACGCAGGCAACCAGCGGAACGCTGCTGGTGAATGGCATGACGCCGGCCGAGGCACGACAGCGGCGTGCCTATGGGTACGTGTTCCAGGCGCCTGCGCTCTATCCGTGGCGAAACGTCGAGCGCAATGTAATGCTACCGTTGGAGGTGATGGGCCTGCCGCGCGAGGAACGACGACGTCGCGCAATGCGCGTTCTGGAACTGGTGGGGCTGTCGGACTTCAGCCGGCGCTTTCCCTGGCAATTGTCGGGCGGTATGCAGCAGCGCGCCTCGATCGCGCGTGCCTTGAGTTTTGAGCCGCCCCTGTTGCTGATGGACGAACCGTTCGGCGCGCTCGACGAGATCACGCGTGACGGACTGACGCTGCATTTGCACCAATTGTGGCACCGCACGGGACTGACCGCGGTCTTCGTCACGCACTCGGTGCCGGAGGCTGTGTTTCTCTCAACGCGCATCGTGGTGATGTCGTCGCGACCGGGCCGGGTGGTGGCGGTAATCGACAGCACGCTGCCGCGCGAGCGTGATCTCGACGTCCGCGAAACGGCGCAGTTCATTGCTGTCGCGCACGATGTGCGGACCGCATTGCGCGAGGGACATGCGGATGCATAGGGACTGGGCCAGCGCCGCGAGCCGCATCCTCCCCGTACTGTGCATCCTCGTGGTGGTCATCGTGACATGGTTCGCGGCTTCGGTGCCGATGAACTGGCGGCAAGCAGAGGCGCTTGCGGGCGATCACGCTTCCTGGACCGACGTCGCCACAGCGACGCAGTCGCTCGAGCGTCCACTGCTGCCCACGCCAGCGCAGGTTGCCGCCGACATGGTGACGACGCTGGTGGGCTATCCCATCACGTCGCCACGCAGCCTGCTGCACCACGCGCTGGTCACCGCCTGGGAATCGCTGCTCGGCTTCATCATTTCACTGGCCGCCGGCATCCTGCTGGCGATCGGCATCGTGCACATCCGCACGCTGGACCGCGCACTCATGCCGTGGCTTGTCGCCAGCCAGGCGATTCCTGTGCTTGCCGTCGCACCGATGGTCGTTGTCGTGCTGGGTAGTATCGGGCTCACCGGCATCGTGCCGAAAGCGTTGATCGCTGGCTGGCTTTCATTCTTTCCAGTTACCACCGGGATGGTGAAGGGCCTGCGGTCGTCCGACGTGGTACAGCGCGATCTGCTATGCACTTACAATGCGACGACCGCCCAGATCTTTGCAAAACTCAACTGGCCATCGTCGATGGCGTTTCTGTTTCCCGCGATGAAGGTTGCGGCACCCTTGGCTTTGGTCGGCGCGATCGTTGCCGAGCTGCCGACCGGCGCACAGGCAGGGCTCGGCGCGCGCCTGCTCACGGGTTCGTACTACGGACTGACGCTGCAAATCTGGTCGGCCTTGTTGATGGCGGCTTTGCTCGCTGTTCTCGCCATCGGGCTGGTCGATGGGGCACAAGCCTTGCTAGTACGCAGCCGAGGGGGCCGCCTTTGACCACCACCACCACCATCATCCTGCTGCTGTCGTTTTTGGTGGGTGCTGTGGTGTTGGTATGGTTGGCGCGCAGCGAATCGCGTGCCTGCCGCATTGCCACGCCCATCATCTTCGGCCTGTTGATACTGTGGCTCTGGCAGCTCGCCTGCGTCGGCTACCACGTGCCATTCGTCCTGCTGCCGCCGCCGTCCGCCATTGGCGTGGCTATCG
>JASHQG010000029.1 GCA_030037665.1 Acetobacteraceae bacterium | reverse complement strand
CGCCGCCGCGCATCGCGTCGGTGAAGGCCTGGACCAGCTCGGCGAACATAACGTGCGCGATGGTTGGCAGGATCGCCGCGACCATCCGCGAGCGGCGTGAGGACAGGCCGCCCGCGACGAGGTTGGGGACGTAGCCAAGCTTCTCGATCGCCGCGCGGACCCGCGCGGCGGTGTGGGTCGAGACGCGGTCCGGCGTGTTGATCACCCGCGACACGGTCATCGGCGCCACCCCGGCTTCGGCGGCGACGTCGCTCAGTTTAACGGCAGGGCGCGGGCCGCGGGCCGATCCAGACAGTGTCGTGCGCTCCGTGCGGAATGGGGAGCGAGCGTAGCCGGTGCGGATCAGGCGTGGGAGTCCTTGGGCGACGCGGCCAGCCAGGGTGGCCCGTACGAAACGGGGGGCATGCAGACGGCATGCCCCTCGCGCTCAAACTGTTGTCTCACCCTCTCCCACGCGGGGTAGGGCGCCACTCAGACGTTGGCACCCCGGATCAGGCCGCCGAAACGAACCCAGGTCTTCCCGTCCCACTTCTGAAGCTGCATCTCCTTGATCGGACGGTGATCCGTGGCGCTGGTGTTCATCTTGATGCCGGGCAGCAGGATCGGGTTCGTCACGTCACGCAGGTTTTCCGCCTGGTGCATGACGTTCGGACGCGAATAGTCGCCTTTGCACTGCTTCAGCACCTGCATCATGGTCAGGCTGATGCCGTAGGCAAACGTTGTGGCTGCGTCGGTGGTGTCGCCGCTCGGGTTGTATTTCGCCATGAAGGCGCGCCAGACCTTCATCCCCTCGTCGTCCTTCCAGGCCGGATCGGTCGGGTCCTTCAGGTACTGCGTGCTGATCATGCCAATGGACTTTTCCGGCCCGGCCGGCCGCATGACCGTGCCGACCGAGACCGCCACGTTGGTCATGAAGAACACCGGCTTCCAGTTAAGGTCATAAACCTTGTCGATCGACTGCGCCGCGAACTTGGGAATGGCGGCAACCAGCAGCACATTGGCGCCGGCGCCCTGGATTTCCGCGATCTGCGAGTCGATCGTCGCGTCCGTGGTTTCATAGCTCGCGTTCTTGACGACGATCTTGTCCCACTTGTCGCCCAGAATGTCGCGCACACCGGTCGGGTAGTCCTTTCCGAAGTCATCGTTCTGGTAAAGGATGCCGAGCTTCAGGTCCTTCACCGATTGCAGCATGTACTTCGTGTAAATCTGCGCTTCCGTGCGGTAGTTCGGCTGCCATCCCATCGTCCAGGGATATTTCTTGTAGTCGCTCCACTTGCTGGCACCGGAGCCCACGAAAAGCTGCGGCACCTTCTTGCGGTTCAGATAGGGTGCAATCGCCGAGTTGGGCGGTGTGCCGAGAGTCTGAAAGCAGAAGTCGACATGGTCTTCCTCGACCAGCTGGCGGATGTCCTCGACGGTCTTCGGCGGGCTGTAGCCGTCGTCCAGGGAAATGAAATCGACCTTCTGGCCGTCCACGCCACCTTGGTCGTTGATCATCTTGAAGAAGGCCGATTCAGTGCGGCCAATCACGCCGTACGACGACGCCGGGCCGCTATAAGGCATCGTGTTGCCAATCTTGATTTCCTTGGCGGCGGCGCGGGCCACGTAAGGACGGGCCAGCGTGCCCGTCGTGGCAGCGAAGAGGCCCGTAGTGAGAACGGCACGGCGGCTAATCATTTTGTTTTCTCCCAGGACGTTCATTTCTTCGCCGGCCTGAGGGCTTGCCGTCGGCCAGCACCACTACACTGAGCCAGACATACCGGGCGTGCTTGTCACGAATTCGTGAGAATCCCTTTTGGCGCTGGCGTTTTATGCCCATTAGTTACTGACCAGCCGGTAATTAACGCCATGCCCCCTGCCATTTCCCCGACGCGGCGCCGCGCGCGCCGCAAGGACGCCCGGCCCGGCGAAATCGTCGAGGCGGCGCTCGGCCTGTTCGCGGAGCGGGGCTTTGCCGCGACCAAACTCGAGGACGTCGCAGCTGCCGCCGGCATCAGCAAGGGCACGATTTATCTCTACTTCCCGACCAAGGAACATCTGTTCCGCGCTGTGGTCCGCCTGGCGGTGCTGCCCAACCTGGAGGCCGCGATGGCACTCGCCGCCGATCCGGAGCGCTCGGCCGCCGACACGCTGCGCCTGCTGGCCGAACGTTTCCTCGAATTACTGGACAGCGACCTGACCGCCATTCCCAAGCTGATTGTCGCTGAAGCCGGTAATTTCCCCGCCCTCGCGCAGTTCTATGCCGATGAGGTTGCTCGCAAGGGCATGGCGCTGATCCGCGGCGTCCTCGCCCGCGGCATTGCGAGGGGCGAGTTCCGCCCGGTCGATCTCGATGGCGCGCTTCCGCTGTTCTCTGCGCCGTTTCTGTTGCTGGCCCTCTGGAAGCATTCGCTCGGCCGCCACACCGACATCGAGTTCAATCCCCGCGCGGTCGTTGCGACGCATCTGGACGTTCTCTTGCGCGGTCTGGCTGCCGAGGCGCCGCCATGAACCGCGCGCTTTTTTTGGTGATCGCCTTGATCGGCCTGGTGGGATTGGCCGGTGTTGCATGGTGGCTGCAACAGCCCGACCGACCTCTCGGCTGGCAGGGCTATGTCGACGCCGACTACGTCACGATCGGGCCGACGCAATCCGGCCTGCTGACCTCATTGCACGTCCGGCGCGGCGACACCGTCGTCAAGGGCGCGAAGCTGTTCGATCAGGACGACATCGACGACAGGGCGGCGCGTGACCAGGCCGCCGCGTCTTTGGCACAGGCGAAAGCCACACTGGTCAATCTGCAGACCGCGAGCCGCGAAACCGAAATCGCCCAGGCCGCAGCCAACCTGGCCGACCTCCGTGCCGCGCGCGACCGCATCGCCCAGGACCTCGAGCGCAACACGCGGCTGATGCGTGCCGGCGCCACGCCAAAGCAGACGGTGGAGCAGGGCGAACAGGATCTTGCCTCCGCAGCGGCGAAGGTCAGAGGGGCCGAAGCGAAGCTCGACGAAGACCGCTCGCCAACCGGCCGTGAAAACGAAATCGCGGCGCAGCAGGCGGTCGTGCTTCAGCAGCAGGCCGCGTTGACGGCGGCAGAGTGGCGGCTCGACCAGCGGCACGTGGCGGCCCCGGCCGGTGGACGGATCGCTGATACGATGGCCGAGCCAGGAGAGATGCTGAATGCCGGCACGCCGGTTGTCTCGCTGCTGCCACCGGAAAACATCTTCGTTCGGTTCTTTGTACCGGAGACCGATCTGGCGCGCATCCACGTCGGCCAGCAGGTCACCATCGCTTGCGACTCGTGCGCGAAGGACCTTACTGCCCACGTGTCGTTCATCGCGCCGCAGCCGGAATACACCCCGCCCGTCATCTTCAGCGAGGACACACGCAGCAAACTCGTGTGGTTGATCGAGGCTCGTCCGCGGGCGACCGAGGCACCGATCCTCTCGCCTGGCCAGCCAGTGACTGTCCGGCCGGCGTCATGACTACACCGGTCATCGACGTGCACGGGCTGGTCAAGCGCTTCGGCGCCCACACCGTGGTGGACGGACTGTCGATGCAGGTCGCTGAGGGTGAGGTCTGCGGCTTCCTTGGCGGCAACGGCAGCGGCAAGACCACGACAATCCGCATGCTGTGCGGCCTGCTGCGGCCCGACGGCGGGGGCGGCAGCTGTCTCGGTTACGATCTCCTGCGCGAGCCGATGCGCATCCGCCGCGAGGTCGGCTACATGACGCAGCGATTCAGCTTCTATGGCGATCTGACGGTGCGGGAGAATCTGGAGTTCGTCGCCCGCCTTTACGAAGTCCCGCAGCGCAACGCTGCGATCGGCGCAGTCATGCAGCGCACGGAACTTACGCCACGTGCAGGACAGCTTGCCCAGCAACTGTCGGGCGGATGGAAACAGCGGCTGGCGCTGGCCGCCTGCGTGCTGCACCGGCCGAAGCTGCTGCTGCTCGATGAACCGACGGCGGGTGTCGATGCCAAGGCGCGCCGCGAGTTCTGGGACATGATCCACGACATGGCGGCGGACGGCATGACCGTGCTGGTCTCGACGCACTACATGGACGAGGCCGAACGATGCCAGCGCGTGGCGTATCTTTCGGCCGGCAAGCTGGTGGTGCACGGCGCGGTGAGTGACGTGGTCGCAGCTGCCGGACTTGTGGTGTTCGAGGCGAGTGGGTCTGGCATCGAAACCGCGGCGCGCCGGTTGCGCGGCCGCCCCGGCGTGGAGACCGCCGCGGTGTTCGGCACCGCGCTGCGCGTGACGGGCAAGGATCGCGAAGCGCTGCACGCGGCGCTCGATCCCGCGCTGCAATGGGCGGAAGTGCCGCCGCGGCTGGATGACGTGTTCATCCACCTGCTGAACGAGCAGGAGACGGCATGACCGATTTCTCCTTCGCGCGCTTCGTCGCCATGCTCCGCAAGGAATGGCTGCAGATGCGGCGCGACCGCATGACCATTGGCATGACGGTCATGCTGCCCCTGTTGCAGCTTTTTCTGTTCGGCACCGCCATCAACGCCAATCCGCACCACCTGCCGACCGGACTGCTGTCGGCCGACCGCTCCATCTATGAGCGCACGCTGGTGACGGCGCTGCAGAATACCGGTTATTTCGATGTGCGCGAATTCACCACCGAGCGCCAGGCCAACCGTGCACTGGCCGAGGGGGATGTGGTGTTCGTGCTGGAGATTCCGCCCGGCTTCGCCCGCGCTGTGGATCGCGGCGAGCATCCGTCGGTACTGCTGGATGAGGATGCCACGGATCCCGTGGCGGTCGGCAACGCCACCGCCGCGGTTGCTGCGCTGAACGCCAACGTTCTGTCGCGCGACCTGCCGCCGTCGCTGCGCGCAACCGAGGCCGAGCCGCCATTCCAGGTGGTGGTGCACGCGCGGTACAACCCGGA
>JASHQG010000227.1 GCA_030037665.1 Acetobacteraceae bacterium | reverse complement strand
CGATCAAGTTCGACCCGATGCAGGCCAGCTATTTTCTGGGACGGGACGTGCTGGTCCCGGCCATGGCACCAAAAATGGGGTGGTGGCGTACGTGGCTGTTTCTGCTCATGGCAAGAAATGCGGTTCCGGCCACTGAGTTTTTCCGCATTCCGTCCGACCGGGTGGTGGAGGTCGGCGTCAGGGTGGCGATTTAGCGGCCGGCTCTCAGAGCGGCGCCTTGGCCCGACCTCGCCCAATCGCCATGCGGCGTGCCGCCTCGAACGGCGCGGGCGCGTCAGTTCCTCGCCCGCTACACCGGCACGACGACTGGTTCGTCTCTCACAAGGATGCCAGCCACAAGGATGCCAGCATGACCGACGCCCTCTTCCACATGATCGCCGATGCCCCGACACCGGTCGCCCCATACAGCCACGCGGTCGAGAAGGACGGCTGGTTGTTCGTGACCGGCCAGCTTGCGACGGATCCTGCGAACGACGATCTGCCGCTACCGGATGGGATCGAGGCGCAGACGCACAAGGTGATGGACAATCTGCGACTTGTGCTGCGCGCCGCCGGCGCGGACTTCGAACACGTGGTGTGCGTGCGGGCGTTCCTGGTGCATTTCGAGCGTGATTACGCAGCGTTCAACCGGGTCTATGCGCGCTACTTTGCGCCGGATCGACTCCCCGCGCGCACGACGATCGGCGTCACTCAGCTGGCACGCGGCGGCATCGTCGAGATCGATCTGATCGCTCACAGATAGTCGATGGCCTGACGGCAACCGCGTCACGAGCTGCCCCGCTTCGCGCCTCGCAACGACAGCGTGGGCGGCGGGGCCGCGTTCACATTCGGCGCCCCCTCCACCAGACGCCTCAGGCTTTCGATGAACACCACGCGCTCGTCCGCAGGCAGAGCCTCCACCGTCCGTTCATGTGCCCGCCGCGCATGCGGATCGATGCGTGCCAGCAGCCGCCGCCCGATCGCGGTCATCGACACCAGCTTCATTCGCCGATCCGTCCCCGAGCGCCGTCGTGCCACGAGCCTGCGCTGTTCGAGGCGATCGAGCACATCGGCCATCGTCGCGCGATCGATGCCGATTTCCTCACAGAGACTTGCCTGATCCAGCCTGGGCTGCCGCTCGATTACGGTCATGATGCTGTATTGCACCGGCGTCACGCCCAAAGCGCCGCACTCTTCGGCGAACAGTGCCAAATGGATCTGATGCAGTCGGCGGATCAGAAAGCCTGGCCGGCGCCGAAGGTCGTCGTAGTCCAATTCGTCTCGGGTCATCGCAGATGCAGCCAACGGCGTAGCCGCTGCCGGACCATGCGCATAAGCAGCCGGCTCAGGGAGAGATGCGCCAGCTCGACCACCGAAGGCTCGCCCGCCAGCCGGCGTTCCAGATTGCGCGCCACGCTTTCCGCGGCACCGGTGGCAAACGCCCGCACGAAAGGACCGCGGGCGAGCTGCACCAGCGGCCCACGCAGGGCGTAGCTGATCGCAACGGCCACGTCGGTCGCCGCGGACCCTGCCTCGGCCAGTGTAACGACGGCGGTACCGGACAGACGCGTGGCGCTACGCCGATCGGTGCCCTCTCCGCTGAGCGTGACCCGCTGCGCCGCGTCGTCGAATGTCAGGCTCCCGGAACCGGTGAACAGCGCCACGATCGGGCCAAGCGCTAGCTGCATCTCGCCCGCGATATGGCCCTCCACTGCTGAGACCAGCCGCGCCCCTGGCACGCAGGCGGCGAGCAACGCAGGGTCGTGCAGAGCCCGCCAGATTTCAGCACGCGGGCGTTGGATCCTGAGCCGCAACGCAATGGTTGGGTCGGTCGACTCGCGCGCAGAGTTCGCGTCGGACGCACGCGTCTGCTCGGCCGCCTCGTCATCGCGTCCGCGCTGCTCGTTATCAGCCTCGCGAAAGGCCGGGTTGAGGGCGCCATCCGGTGCTTGCGCAGAGATGACGCCGGATGTGGCGGTAACGAGGCCCCCCGCTTCAGCGCGCGCCTCTCGCAACACCCGCTCGATCGCCCGCGCGATCCCGGCGTAGCCGGTGCAGCGGCACAGGTTACCGGCCAGCTCCAGGCGTATCCGCGATGCATCTGCATCGGGCAGCCGCAGCACGATGTCGCGTGCCGTCACCAGCATGCCGGGCGTGCAATAGCCGCACTGCAACGCATGCTCGGCAGAAAACGCCGCCCTGAGCCGCTCTGCCGTCAGATCGCCTTCCAGACCCTCGATCGTGTGGACCTCAGCGCCCTCGCATGCTGCGGTGTACGCGATGCACGAACGGGCTGGCGCGCCGCTCAGCAGCACAGTGCAGGCGCCGCACACGCCGTGCTCGCAGCCGATATGCGTGCCGGTGAGAAGCAAGTGCTCGCGCAGGAAGTCCGCGAGCTGCAATCGAGGTTCCACGTTTGCCGTCACGGCGGCGCCATTGACGGTCAGGTTGACCCGCATCATGCGCCTGCCTGCGCCAGCGCGCGCCGCACCACCGCCCGCTGCATCTGCCGCTCGACTGCGTCAAGATCTGCGAGGGCCGCCACTGCGCCATCGATGCTCGCCTCTGCCCCGCTCAGCACCAGCGGCCTGCCACCCAGCGCGCCAACAACCAGCCGCCGCGTCGAGCCGGCGATCAATGCCGCCGCCATCGCGTGGGCGAAATCGCCGGGCTTTCGGCAGGCTTTCGCATATCCGAACACCGCATTGGGCAGCGGATGGCGAATGCGGAGCGCAGTCAGGATCTCCCCGGGCATCAGCGCGGTGGCAAACGCACCCGTGATGAAGGCGGCCACGGTCATGCGGCGAACACCCGCCGCGGATTGCAGCTCAACCTCCGCGTCCAGCGCACTCAGCGTACAGACCCAGTCGGCGGCGGGATCGGCGTGGCACAGGCTGCCACCGATCGTGCCGCGCGTGCGCACCGCGTGATACGCGATGCCAACGGCCACGCGCGCGAGCACACCGCCCATCAGATCGGGCGTGCGACCGGCGGCGATCGCGGCATGCGTGACGCAGGCACCGAGGGTGAGTCCGTCCTTGTCGGCGGCCGCACCGGCGAGCTCCGACAGATGGTTCACTTGCACCAGCAGTCTCGGCTGCGCCACGCGGAGGTTCAGCATCGGTCCCAGAGACTGGCCGCCGGCGAGTACACGTACCTCTGGCCCACCTTCCGCGAGTGTGGCAACCACGTCGGCCAGGGTCGCCGGACGGGCAAGATCAAACGGCGCGGGCTTCATGGCGTTCGTGCCAGCAACGCTGCCAGCACGCGTCGCGGCGTGATTGGCAGTTCGCCGATCTCCACCCCCAACGGGGCGAGTGCATCGTTCACCGCATTGGCGATCGCGGCGGGAGGCCCGATTGCGCCGCCCTCACCGATTCCCTTCTGGCCGAAGAACGATAGCGGTGATGGGGTCTCCATATGATCGATGCGGATGTCCGGCACCTCGGTCGCGCCCGGCAGCGAATAGTCAGCCAGCGTCGCTGCGCCCGGCTGTGCATTCGCGTCGTACGGCATTTCCTCATAAAGGGCAGTGCCGATCCCCTGCGCCGCGCCGCCGAGGACCTGGCCGTCCACGATCATCGGATTGACCAGGCGGCCGCCATCCTCGCAAATGGCGTAATCCAGGATCCGCACATCGCCGAGTTCAGTATCCACTTCAACGACCGCAGCATGTGCGGCGTAGCTGAACGTGCCGCTGTCGCGCGTGGGTTTATAGCCGGATGTGATCTCCAGACCGCCGGGGGCAACGTCGTCGGGCAGATCTTGCGGGCGGAGATACCAGGTGCGCGCAACGTCGGCGATCGGAATCGCGCCGGCAGGCCCTGCAACGACTCCCTTGCCGACGCGCACCGCGTGGATCGGTGCCTGCAACAGATGCGCGCCAATGCGGGCGAGGCGCGCCGCCAGTTCCGTGCACGCGCTCGCAACGGCGCCGCCGGCCATCACCATGCAGCGCGAGCCCCAGGTGCCGGTGGAATAGGGCGTCATGGCCGTGTCGCCATGCACCACACGGATCCCCGGCAGCGGGACACCGAGGATTTCGTGCGCCACCTGCGCCAGCGTCGTTTCCAGTCCCTGCCCGTGTGATTGTATGCCGACGCGTAGTTCCAATCCGCCATCCGGTGTCATGCGTGCCACCGCTTGCTCAAACCCGGGGACCATCGGGATCCCCCAGCCCGCATAGACCGCCGTCCCGTGTGCGGCCTGCTCGCAGAACACTGAGAAACCGAGCCCGACCCGCAGCGAGCCGGTCGCCTCGGCCTGGCGACGCCGCACGCGGGGCACATCGATCGCGGCAGCGACTCGGCGCAGGCATGCGCGATAATCGCCACTGTCGAAATGCTTGCCGGTGATGTTATCGAATGGCATTGCCTCCGCCGGTACCAGATTACGCAGGCGGAGTTCCACCGGATCGAAGCCAGCTTTCCGGGCGACGGCGTCCAGCATCAGCTCGAGCGCGAAGCAGACGCCGGCGCGGGCGACACCGCGGTAGGGCAGGATCGGCGGCTTGTTAGTCGCGGCGGAGAACGTGCGGCAGCGATACGCCGGCATCACGTACGGCCCGGGAAGGATGCTCGCAATTTGCGCGGCCTCCAGGCACGCTGAGAACGGATACGCGGAGTAGGCGCCCGCATCGACCACCGCTTCCGCGTCAATGCCAACCAGCGTGCCGTCCGCCTCGGCGTGCACCGCAATGTCGTAGTCATGCTCCCGGCAATTCGCATTCGCCGTGAGCTGCTCGCGGCGGTCTTCGATCCAACGCACCGGATGGCCGAGCCGGCGGGCCAGAAATGCGGCGCACACTTCCTCGACCAGCAGGATGCCCTTGTAACCGAAGCCACCCCCGACATCCGGCGCGACGACACGCACCCGTGCCTGCTCCAGCCCGAGACATTCCGCGAGCCCCGTGCGCACCAGATGCGGGATCTGCGTCGCGGTATAGAGCAACAGTTGCTCCAACCTGCGGTCCCAGCTGGCGACGCAGCCGCGCCCCTCGATGGGCGACATGCACTGCCGCGCGGTGCGCAGCCGCCGGCGCACGACGATGGGGGCGGAGGCCAGGCGTTCCGGCGCTATCTCGACCAAGGTTTCCAGAAACACATTGTCGGGCCAGTGCCCGTGCACGCGCGTGGGCGAGCCCAGCGCTGCACGCATGTCCGAAACCGGCGGGAGCTCGTCGAAGTCAATTTCCACCGCCGCGGCTATATCCTCCGCGGCGGCGCGGCTATCGGCGACGCACACCGCCACCGGCTCGCCGACGTAGCGCACCTTCTCGCGCGCCAGCACCGGCTGCGAAGAGGTCTTGAACCCAGGCAGCGCGGAATTCGCGATGATCGGTTGCACACCGGGCAGATCGGCCGCGAAGAACACAGCGGGTTCGGCACCGGTCGGCTTGCGCATCGCACGAATCCGCGCATGCGCCAGCGGACTGCGCACGAACGCCAGCTCGCGCATCCCTGCCAGACGGATGTCGGCGATGAATTCGCCGCGCCCGCGTAGCAGCCGGTCATCCTCCAGCCGAGGTACGGAGCAGCCAACCCCCTGATCAGTCACCCACGCGGACTCCCCTCGCCGTTGGGTCGCGGGCTGCATGGCCCGAACGCCTTATCATCGTAACCGACCCCATCACTGCGGGCGACGCGCAGCCATCTCGTTGCAGCAATCCCGCGACATCGCCCGCAAGCGCTCCGCCGGCGCTAACAGGCAGCTCGCAACAGCCGCTTGCAATCGGCACGCATATTGTCTGTATACTGATGAAATCGGCCGGCGCGCAATCATCCGACCTCGGGGAGATCAGGCATGGAGCAGAATTTTGACCATCTGCTGCGCGGTGGCCACGTCATCGATCCGGCCACCGGTTTCGACGCCATCGCG